>JBBRSV010000018.1:0-53024 GCA_038245055.1 Chitinophagales bacterium
CTACACAACAATTCGGTAAATTATTTCTGCAGGCAATGCATTTTCCGCAATTAAAATAAGGAATAAAAGTAAGCGCTTCTCCAGGCACAAAACTATCGGCTCCATCCGCTTCTATTAAGTCAGCAGCCAATTCGTGACCCAGTATCCTGGGGTAGTTAAAATAAGGCTGTGTGCCCTCGTAGGCATGGAGGTCGGTTCCGCAAATCCCTATTCGTCTAATTTTTAAGATCGCATGACCTGGGGTTAATTCTGGCGGTACGCGTTCTGTATATTCTACTAAACCGGGCCGTGGACAAATCAGTGCTTTCATTTCTATTATTTACGCATTTGCAAGAGCCCTGTCGAGATGAACATATCCACCATCTACATAAATTAATTGCCCGGTAGTATGACTCGAGCAAGCTGACAACAAAAAGGCAGTTGTATTAGCAATTTCTTCTGGAGTTGTCATGCGGTTTTCCAGGGGAATTTTTGATGTTATTTCTTTCAATTTTTCGGCGCCATTTTGTAAAGTTGAAATCCATTTTTCATAAGCGGGTGTCCACGATTCGGCGACGACAATGGCATTTACCCGAATTCCATATTTTAACAATTCTACTGCCCATTCCCTTGTAAGCGCATTACGGCCACCATTAGACGCAGCATAGGCAGATGTATTTCCCTGGCCCGTCTCGGCAGTCTTTGACGTGATGTTCACAATCGCACCTTTTGATTTTATTAACTCCGGTAAAGCATGATGTGCCAACAAATAATAATGGATCAAATTTTTATGAAGCGATGCCATAAATTTTTCATAATTGCCGTTCTCCAGTCCTACCCCATCATTTACGCCGGCATTATTTACGAGTCCGTCAATGCGCCCAAATTTTTGAACTACTTCTTTTATTGCAACTTCACATTGCATTGGTTCGGATAATTCTGCAACAACCTGGAATGCCTTGCCACCAAGGCTTTCAACCGTTATAACCAAATCTGAATTATCTTTTTCATTTCTGCCAATTATAACAGGGACGGCACCTTCTGCCGCTAATACTTTCACAATTCCGGCACCAATTCCTTTGGCTCCGCCTGAAACAATAATCACCTTATCTTTTAATTTTAAGTCCATTTTTATTGATTTAGATATACAATAAACAAACGATTTAATTAATGCAAAGAAAATATTTTATTCATGATCACCCACTTCTCCCCTTCTTTCGCCCAAGCTAATGGCTGCTGAAATTTCCACATTAATTTTTCCCATTCCTGCACTTTCTCATTGACTGTGTCCATTTGAGCTTTCGCTTCAAAACTAAAATCGTCTGTTGTTTCCATGATCATAAACAGCCGGTTTGCAGTCCGGTAAATTTCCATACTTATGATGTGAGCATCTGTTATGCTTTGTTTTATTTGCGGCCATACATTTTCATGATACGTTTCATATTCTTTTATTAATGCGGGATCATCTTTAAGGTCAAGCGCCAGGCAAAATCTTTTCATAGTTACTATTTAATGAGACATTGAAAGCTTTAATTTTTCAACATTAATATTTTTTATTGCGAAGAGAAAAACAATGATGAAACAGGATGCGGGAACAAGATAGGCCGTTTGAATATTGCTTGCGTCTGATATTTTACCCATGATCACCGGAAAAATTGCACCACCCACAATGGACATAATTATCAACGACGAGCCCGTTTTTGTTTTCGAGCCCAGGCCACGTATACCGAGAGAAAAAATCGTTGGAAACATGATAGACATGAAAAACTCAACTCCCGTTAACGCATACACGGAGAATTTTCCATGGGACATAACTGCAACAATTAATAAAATAATATTGATGATGCTGTACGCAGCAAGTAATTTTGGTGGTGAAATAAATTTCATTAAAAAAGTCCCGGCGAAGCGCCCAATCATAAATCCTAATAAAGCGCCTGATAAAAATAAAGCCGCAGTTTTCTCTTCAAGCCCGGCGACACGCTCTGAAAAACGTATAAAAAAACTGCTGACACAAACTTGGGCGCCCACATAAAAAAACTGGGCCAACACGCCAAACATCAGGTTCTTTTCTTTTAAAATTGAACCTTCCACTTCCAGTGAATTGTCCTCTTCTTTTATTTCAGGCAATTTTGTTCTATACAAAAACACTGCAACCAACAATACCACTAACCCAATAATTATGTAAGGAATTTTTACAGCGGCGGCTTCATTGTTTAAGTAATCATTTAATTGTTGCGCACTCATTGCTGCTTCCTGTTGTGCAGTTAAAGTTTTTCCGGATAAAATAAATGCACCGCCCATCAAAGGCGCAAGAAACGCAGCCAGCCCATTAAATGATTGTGCAAAATTCAATCGCTGTGTAGAAGTTGCAGGATCACCAAGCACGGAGATATACGGATTTGCGGCCGTTTCCAAAAATGCAAGTCCACATGCAATAATAAAAATTGCTAATAAAAAGAAAGCGTATGACCTCGTTGTTGCAGCCGGGAAAAATAAAAATGCCCCGATGGCAAACAAACAAAGGCCGAATATAATTCCTCCTTTATAACCAAAACGTTCCATAAATTTTCCGGCGGGAATTGCCAGCAGAAAATAACCCAGGTAAGACGCTGAGTCTATAAAAGCTGATTGAACATCTGTAAGCTGGCAGGCCTTTTTTAAATGCGGAATCAAAATAGGATTGAGATTTAGGGCAAAGCCCCACAAAAAGAAAAGAGAAGTAATAAGAATAATAGCCACATGTTTATTGTTTGCCGGCATAATACATTTTTAAAAAATAAAAGAAATCATATTTAAACTTATTAAGAAAATTTTCAAGCTTGAAATAAATACTATTAAATGGGTATATAAAAAAAACAGTTGAGGCTTCAATGTTTCTTCCAACTCACCATAACCGTTTCAAAATGTAAACATACTTGATTGAATTAATATTGTTTCTTTTTGATATCAAAACACTTGATGACTTGTACGTCAAATTAAAACATGATATTTTAATATATTTTTTGGATGATTATAAATTCGGGTTAGATTTACGTAACTGTTTATCTACCGCTGGCCTACACGAAAAACTTATTCTAAAAAACAAAACGACTATGGCCAAAAATGAGCGCAATATATTAAAGCAGTCCTTACAAATTGCAGGCGATACAATTCAAAATTCCAACAGTTCTTTATTATATAAGAACTATCGATATACGCTTGATTCTATTATTGATTGTAAGGCTATAGCAAAATCAGAGAATCTTCACCGGGAACAATATGAGCTTGGATTAGTTGGTTTAATAATTTCGAATCTGAGGTTAATTATTGAAGATAATATTGCTTTTCATACAGACGCGTTAGTCAAAGCCATCATCGAATCAAATGATTTTTCAGAAAAAGAAATTGAACAATTGAAGTATTATATTGATTTTTTTGACAGCGACAGCAGGCCAAAAGATATTGTCGAAAAAGTTTTGCTTGACTGTAAATACAGCCATCTTGGTTTAATAAATGGATTTGAAAGAATGGCGCTGATGCGCGTACAGGCTGAAGCAAGCAGGGAAAAGAAAATTGATGATTTAGAATGGGAACAATTTTGCAAAGATTATTTTTTGAACCATAATTTCTTCACAAAATATGCGCAGGATCATTATGGAAATTTAAGAAGCAAGAACTTTGCAGAAATTGAAAGGCGCATTGAAAAAATACAATTAGAGCAAAGCAAAGGCAAAAAGGTCGCTGTTGAAAATGATCCGATCTTATCGGATAAAGAAGGGGAAAATCTTTTTAAAATTGCCTTCAGAAATTATGTGAATTTAGTTGCGCTTGCTGATCGAAAGGCGCATTTGTTGATAGAAGTAAATTCTATTTTAGCCTCAGTCATCATTGGCTTTTCAATTAAAAGAACAGATGATTCCAATTATTATCTTTTGCCAACGGTATTGATATTGCTCGTTGCAGGATTTACTATTTTTTATGCAATATTAGCCAGCAAACCGCTGGCAGAATTTAAGAATGATTTACCTGGCAAAGAACCTTTCTTTTTCGGCAGCTTCGACCGAATAGATCATAATTTTAAAAATGTAACCTGGGAGAAATATTTTTTTGATATCAACCAACTATTTAAAGGTGATAAAGAATTCATATTTAGTGAGCTTATCAGGGAATCTTTCCAGGTGAGAAAAGTATTATCAAAGAAGTTTGGTTATCTCTCCATCGCTTATAAAATATTTATCGTGGGCCAATTATCTTCCATCGGTATCTTTCTTGTTTTTATTTTATTGAAACGGTAGGTAGTAAAAAATATCACCCTGCCTTTGACTTAACCAAATTTTCATAATCCTCTAAAGTATCAATATCAATTGCACCCTTTGGGAAAGGAACTGATGCTGTATTTTGTAAATTCTTTTTAATTAAATTTCTTGCGCCAGAATCCCCGCTAAGTTCCAGCAATTGGCTAAAAAAACTTTTGTGAAATAAAACGGGCGTGCCCAGGATGTTTTCATAGCTGCTCGCTACAATCGGCTGACCGGATTTTTGTTGTTCTTTCAATAAAGATTTCAATAAATAGTACGTTACATATGGCTGATCACAGACCATAAAAATTACTCCATCAGTAATTGGGCTTATTTCCTGCAACGCATCCAAACCACAACCGATAGACGAAGAAATCCCCTCTTCCCAATTAAGATTTTTGATGATGTTGACTTTGGCTTCTCGCAATGCTTTAATGACCCTTTCATCGTGCGCTCCTACAATTACCAATATAGGTTGTAAGCTGGTTTGCATCGCTTCATCAATTGCGTGTTGCAAAAGGCTTTTTCCCTGGAAATTAATTATTTGTTTGGGCCGGCCTAACCGGCTGCTATTGCCGGCAGCAAGTATTATGATGGCGCAATGTTTAACAACGTAACGCATGATCTTAGTTCAACTTTTTTTGTTCATTGAGTTTTTCGCTCCTGGAATGAATAACGCCCCGTTTGTCACGCAAAGAGCCGCCCTTTTCACCGGAAACTACAGCCTGTATTTCGCCAATGATACTAACGGCAATTTCTTCCGCTGTTTCAGCGCCAATTTCTAATCCTACGGGTCCATATATTTTTTTCAGATGTTGCTCATCTATTTGAAGGCCTTGTGCCTTTATCTCATCGAGCATTCTTTCCAGTTTAAGCTTTGGGCCAAGCAAACCGATATACATTACATCATGAAAAATCAGCGCCTTCAGCATAGCAAGATCATAATTATAATTGTGTGTCATCAGCACAAATGCGGTACGTTGGTCAATAGGAATTTGTTTTAAAACTCTTTCAGGATTACTCACTACTACCTGGCAGGCACTTACAAACCGATCAGGCCGCGCATGGGTACTTCTGCCATCAATTATCCTTACCTCCCATCCAAGTATATCTGCAATTTGCATCATCGGGATCGCATCATTTCCGGCGCCTATGACAACCAGCGAAACAGGCGGTTGTAAAAATTCAATAAAGGCAGTTACTGAAAAATTATTGCTCTTATAATTTTTGAAGGAAGAAGTTTGCGCTTGCATCACCAACGCTGCATCTTCCATAATATTTTTTTTCAAATGAGAAAATGGGATATCACCAGAAATATTCCCGTTTTTTTCCACCAGCATGCAGGTGCCTGCATGTTCATTTTTTTTATCTTCCAAAGAAAATAGAGTAATTAATACACACTGCTGCCTTATCGCAATTGCTTTGCGCAATAATTGAATGGGGTTATTATCATCATTAACATTTATAGGCTCAAACAATACTTGTATGATGCCGGCACAACCCAGTTGAATTCCAATTGTTGCATCGTCTTCATCATTGGTATCGTAAGTAACGAGCCGTGATTGTTGAGACAGCACCATCATGGCTTTTCTCAAAGCATCGCCTTCGAGGCAACCGCCGCTAATGGCACCAGTGAGTTCCCCTTCATCGGTTACCAACATGCGTGCACCGGGACGGCGATATGAGGAACCATTTAAATGAACCACCGCTGCCAACGCAGCCTTTTTACCAGCAAGGCTTGCAGCATCATAGGCTTTAATTATTTCACGAATTTCCTTCATACTTCGTTCTTAAAAAAATGTACTGCAATTTATCCAGACTTACTCATATATTTTTTCGTTTTTCTCAACCGTATTATAGTTGCAGGCAAATAATGGTTACTTTATTTTCTTAAGTGCCCCGCCTGAAAGGATGATGGCAGAACTGTCCGCAATTTTTAAATTCAACGAATCTATTTGAGCATGGCCAAGATCAAGCAACGAATAGCCTTGCACGTTAGCTTTTACTGATTGGATGGACATTGTTTCCTTACTTTTAATTTCCTGTGAACCTGGGTCGAAGAAGATCAGATTGCCTTTTGCGGTATCCGTGACAGTTATTTCTTTTCCCTTGTTTGACGAATCTTCTTTATAATCAGGTGACATTTCAAAAATAACTTCCGAGGAATCTCTTTGCAAAATGTTAAGCGTGTCAAGCGAGTTTATCATACTCTCTACTTCAAATTGTGACTTGCCAGCTATATTCACATTCATACTTTTTTGCTTCAGTTTAAACATTTCAAAATTGGTATTAAAACCATCAACCGATAAAAGTTGTGGTGAAAAAATTCGCACGGCAGTTATATCTTTCATCCAGAATTTTTCATAAAGATTTGCGGGAACAAAATCAAAGTCAATGAAGAGTGTGTCATTATTCACATGTGCTTTTAGATCGCCGTTATGCCATCTTTTCCATTCTTGCAGAATACGAACAGAAGCTGTCAGGCTTTGCTCGAAGGCAATTTTGGTACCATTTCCGCCCGTTATTTTAAGGTATTTAAAAGGTTGCTCCAATACCCTTTCGTAGTTCCAGTAAATATCCGTTTTATCCACTTTATCGTATTCTCGTTTCAGAATAATATTAGACGAAAGCAAGCCCCCGATTAAAACGACTAATAATGCCAGGAGAACTTTAGATGTAAATTTCATAATCTATTTTTTAAAATTTTCTTTTACAAACTGGTCGAATGATGATTTAATTTCTTTAAAATCTATATTCAAAAGATAAATGTTTCGCATAAACACAGGCAATTCATTCTCCATAAATTGTTCCCGCCGAAAATTAAGAATCCGTTCCATCGCATCATCTTCAATAAAATATCCTATACCTCTTTTATTGGTGATAATATCACGTTGTTGTAGAATATCATAGGCACGTTGCACCGTGTTGGGATTTACTTGCATGTTCACAGCAAGGTCTCTTATACTTATAATCTTATCTCCCAGTTTCCATTTTTTTAATAAAATCTGTTCGCAGACGTATTCTGCTATCTGAATATATATGGCTGGATTGTCTTTAAATTCCATTCATTCAATTTAAAATTCTTTTTCACGCAAACGGGTAAACGAAAGTAACCACAACAAGCCCGGAATAACAAACCAGATACTATAGGTAAAAATTTTGCCTGCAACATCAGGCAGCTCAATAATGCCTTCCTCTTTTCCAAGCGGAATGGTTACATGATTAAAAGCTCCCGCATCATTAAAGTTTCCGAAAAAAAACTTAGCCATTAACCAGTTAATTCCAACGACACCCACGGTAAGTACACAAATACTTATTGCTGATTTAATAAAAGGTTGTTTATTGAAATAGAGCGAACCAACTAACATAGCACCCGTAAAGAACAAGAATGACTGATAAACTTTACCCGCAACAATGCCATTAAAACTAAAAATATAAACCGACTCATACTGCTCCTTGTAAAACGGTGACGATACATCTAAACTTTTGTGATAAAGCCCTACAAAACCAGCATCCATAATCCGGTAAAAAATAAAAAATATTGCGGGGTATAAAACAGCGGCTATTAAAATAGCGCAAAGCCATTTTTCGAAATTGGAAGCGGGCAATGTAAGGAAAGAGGAGCCGCTGGCATTTGAAGAAAAATAGCCAAAAACGATTGATGACAAAAGGCAACTCCCAATAGGAAGCCCCCAGATGAAAGACAGATTTTGTGCAGCTCCAAATCCTGCCAAAGTTTTTGCAACATAATATAGGATGAAAACAAGTGTGAGTAACAAGCCGGTAAATCCGAACGTCTGTACTGGCCTTTCCAGTAAAGTTTTTTTTACTAACCAGCTAAATCTTTTTATACTAAATGTATTATTCATGCATGATTTTTTTAAAATTCTTTATCGCGTAAACGTGTAAATGAAAGCAACCATAATATGGCTGGAAAAACACCGATAATGGTATACAGGAAAATTTTACCAACACGCGAAGGCAATTCAATGGAGCCGATTTCTTTTCCTGCGCGAATAGCCACATGATTAAATGGTGCTGCATCTTCTATACTTCCGAAAAGCCCGATTGCCAATAACCAGTTCAAACCAAAGGTGAAAATAAAGATGGCGCATAAAACGAGTGCCACTTTTATTACGGCAGCCTTATTAAAATACAGGCCTCCAAGCAACATTGCACCTGTGTAAATAAAAAACATAATATAAATGTTTCTTGCTATAATTCCCTTCAAATCAAACGCGTAAACCTGTTCGTACTGCTGATTATAAAAAGGGGAAGCTTTGTCTAAACCATTATGATAAATTGCCACAAAGCTGCTATCTATTATTCCGTAGAATATTAAAAAGATGAGTGGATATAAAACTCCGGTAATCAGAACCGCACAAAACCATTTTTCAAAATGCGATGCAGGCAGTGTCAAAAATGATGATCCGCTTGAATTGGTTGAAAAAAATCCAAAAGAAAAGGAAGCCAGAAAGAAACTGCCCCCTGCGATACCAACAAAAAATGTTAGTCTTTGAGCCATATCGAAACCGCTCAATGTTTTTAAGACCACATATAATATCAGCGAGACCGCAAGCATTAAGCCGGTGAAGCCATACGTATGCATTGGCCGTTCCAACAAGGTCTTTTTAAAAAGCTTCCCAAATCTCTTTATATTAAAAGTATTATTCATGATAGCTAATTAATAATGAAAAATTGATTTTGCCATCACAGGATTTTGAGTAATTGCATTAAACAAATGTTCGAGATTTACTTTTGAATCTTCATGTTCGGTATTTTCCATCACAACTGCATGCCCTTTTAATGAATCTTCAGCATACAAGACTTTGACCGTTGCTGGAAGCTCACTGACTGATTTAAAACAAAGTTTATCGGATATAATCTTTATGGACTCATTTAAAAGCAACTCCCCATTATCAACAATAATTACGCGGTCAATTAAATTATCAAGATCGCGAATCTGGTGGGTGGAAATAAAAATGATCTTATCATCTGTGAATATGGAAGCGATTAATTTTCGGAATTTTATTTTGGAAGGAATGTCAAGACCGTTAGTTGGCTCATCCAATAACAAAACACGTGTATTGCAGGCTAATGCAAATGCAATGATGAATTTTTTTTGTTGGCCAAAAGAAAGAGAATTTAATTTGCTTGTATCTTTAACGTCGAGCTGGTCAAGGTAGCTGTAAAATTGTTCTTCGCTAAATGCAGGATAAAAAGGAGCAAATAAATTTTTGTATCGATTTATATTTAATGCCGGAACATATACTTCTTCGGGTATAAAATATATCGTCTCCAAAAAAGAAGGCCATCTTTTTTTCGGAGTAAATCCATTCACAGAAATGCTGCCACCTTTTGGAAATAATAAGCCGATAAAATTCTTAAGCAATGTTGATTTGCCCGCTCCATTTTTTCCAAGCAGGCCATAAATGCTTCCCTCTTCAATTTTAAGGCTTAAATTTTTATATAAAAGTCTTTTCTTTTTATATCCGAAAGTTAAATTATCGACCTGTATCATGGTGTATTAGTTAAGTAGTACACCGCAAATATAGAGGCAATTATTTATTCAGCAAATATTTTTTAGATAGTTCCTCTAAAATCCAACTCTTGTAATTTCTTTTCTTTCTCAACAAAATCTTGTATAAAGCCTGCGGTCTTGTTATTGAGATCAAATATTCTTCGCCTTTATAACCAAGCATTCGTATAATCAACCCATTGACAGTTAATTTGGAATTACCGAACTTAACTTCTTTTATTTCAATTAAAATTGCTTTACATGCTTCTGTAATTATAACCATATTCACATCACTATTTATAAGCAACAGAGTATACTGGTGCGTGAACCCATTCGAGTTGCCCGATAGTCCGGATGTTGCTTTTTAACGGTTCCAGTAAAACATTTTCTTTTATGATCAACCGCTCATTCAGAAAAATATTTGTAACAGAATGGAACTTTGTAAACTGAAATTCTTCGCCGCTTAATTTTCGTCCGCAAGTAATGATTTCAGACCAAACAATGTGATGGACTTTTTTTAAGAAAATATTATTTACGGAGGCAAAATCTAAATCCTTATGAGGTATCACCGGGTGTGGCAAAAAATAAAATGAGGAAACGCCGCGAATAAACGTGGCGGAAGATTTCAACTTAATTAATTGACTGTTTTAAAACCAAATTTTGCATAAATAATTTTCGCTTCTTTACTTACCAGGAAATTCATAAAATCTTTTGCGGCTTCTTTGTGTGGGGCTGCTTTTAATAAGCCGGCAACATAAGTCGCTTCAATATTTTGGGCTAAGGGAATTTCAATAGTTTCAACCGGGTTGCCAATCATTTGTTGATAGTAAGCTTCTGTAAACCAAACTGGCGCGACATCAGACTGATTATATAAAATGCGCATGGGTGATTGCCGGTGATGGATCTGGGTTAAAAATGTACTGCTATCATTTACTTTAGTTTGCATTATGGCTTCCTTCAATTGTTCGCCGCCGTCTTTAACATAGGCTTCCTCAATCCGCTTTCCAATTCCCTCCCACGCCGGGTTGGGCATGCTTACACGTACCTCATTTCTACCTAAATCCGCCAGGCTTTTTATATTTTTAGGATTGCCTTTTTGCACCATAATCGCCAAACGGTTTTTAGCGTAAATCTCCGTCCTGGAAAACCATTCGGGCGTCATATCAATCCTGCTTTTACCTGCGGTATACACATCAGGTAATAAATCAATTTTTAAATTACCAATAGTTAGAGAGCCGCCATTAATTTGTTTGGCCAAAATACCCGGTGGTAAAGTTTCCACGAATATTCTTTTGTATTTCGGGAAGGCTACCCTGAACGCATCGATCAATTCATCGACAACCATGAATTGGTTTCCTGCAAAAAATACAACAAGTTGTGGGTCATTAATGTCTCCAAATAAATCGGGAACATTGTCTACTCCCGGCACGGTAAAGTTGACAGCGCTTTTCGGTGGCGTGTTCCAGGGCGGGGCGTACTGATGGTTGTTTTCCTGGGCAATTAATGGTTACAAAAAAAAATCATGAATATAAAAAATATGAGAATTATTTTTTTCACAAAATAAATTAAGGCTTCACAACTGACCATCCTTGCGACTGGCGGATGATGAGTTCCCCGGTGCCGCTCGGCACAACCGCTATAAAATTAAACAACTGGTCGCGGGTAATTTTTCGCTCTTTTAAAGTGTTATTACATTGCGCAACAATCACTCCTTTTTCCACCAGCTCCTTTAAATCATTTTCATATTCTGCGCCTTTCAAATATGCGTCGGTGCCGCCGCTAAAAGCTATAAGTTCAATATGAACTTTACTTTTCAACCGTTCGTCATTAAGTGCATTATTAATATTTCTTATGGCTTTATGAATAATTTTAGGATCGTTTGAATCTAATTGAAAAATGGCGTTGTAACTTTTTTTCGGAGCGGTAGCACCGGCAAAATCAATATTTTTTTGAACTGCAGCATCGTTCGTTTGGGCATTGACACCAGTGCTTAATAATGTAAAGCAAAAAATAATAAAAGATAAACGTTTCATGAGGTAAATTTTAAATGAGTAATTTTTTATGATGAAGGTAGCACATACCGCACCAAACATTTTACAATAAATACAAGTTTATGCTGAGTTAATTTTTTAAAAATTTTTACTTTAGAACGGCAATTTTATTTCGAAAAATTAATAGTTAATATAGCAGGTATGTTATCTTGTACAAACAATTCTTACAAATAATGACCACGCCGTTTCTGCAAGTGATGATCTTTTTATTAGCAGGCATTGCGATAATTGTATTGCTCACTGCAAAATTGAAAGTTCATCCATTTTTTGCGCTATTGCTGGCTTGCTTTGTAGTTGGCCTTGGTGTACAAATGCCGGCAGCGCAGATAATTGATACGATAAAAGATGGCTTTGGAAGCATTATGAAATCGCTTGGTTTTATTATTGTGCTGGGAACAACATTGGGCGTGCTTCTCGAACATACCGGAAGCACAAAAGTCATGGCTTCGTTCATACTTAAAATGGTTGGTGAAAAGCAGGCTTCACTAGCGATGAGTATTACCGGCTTTGTGGTCGGCATGCCCATTTTTTGTGATTCAGGTTTCATCGTTTTGAGCGGGCTCAATAAGTCTTTGGCCAAGCGTACCGGCATATCCATTGTTATCATGAGCGTTTCACTTGCTACAGGTTTACTGGCCGTTCATTGTTTGATTCCTCCTCACCCCGGCGCAGCGGCAGCGGCTGTTACAATAGGCGTTAATTTTGGAAAATTGATTTTAACAGGAATACTTGTAGCCGTTCCCGTTATGATCGTTGGTTACCTTTGGGCCAATTACGCAGGCAAGAAAATTTTTATTCCTGTTGCTGAGGAAGAAATAATTGCTGAAGCAAAAGCAAAACCCCCATCTGTTATTAATGCATTTTTACCTGTAATAATTCCGATACTATTAATAGCGCTGAAATCTTTTTTAGCAATCGAAAAATCTGTTGTTGGGTTTTGGCTGAATATTTTTTCGGTATTAGGAGATCCTGTAATCGCATTGGCGATCGGTGTTTTACTTGCACTTAATTGCAGCAGATCCTGGACCAAAAACACGTTAAGCAAACAGTTACAGGAAGCTGCTGAAAAGGCGGGAAGCATACTGGTGATTATTGGCGCGGGCGGAGCCTTTGGCGCTGTATTAGCCGCAACAAAAATCGGGGAGCATTTTAGCAGCGTATTGCCTTTGGGAAGCCTGGGAATACTTTTTCCCTTTTTATTAACTTCTATTTTAAAAACAGCACAAGGCTCATCAACGGTTGCAATTATCACCGCTGCGTCTATTGTACAACCCTTACTAACTACATTAGGCCTGGAAAGTGAAACAGGAAAATTACTTTGTGTTTTATCAATGGGCGCCGGATCTATGATGATCTCTCATGCCAACGATGCCTATTTTTGGGTGATAGCAAAATTTTCCGGTCTCGATATGAAAACAATGCTTAAAGTTTATTCTATAGCAACATTGTTTATGGGTTTAACTGCGCTGCTTATGGTGTATCTTTTATCATTAATTATGTGATGCCTGGCAGAAAAGGATTTGTATTTATTACATTTTTGAAAAAATATCATGCACATTCTTTTAGCGCCAAATGCTTTTAAAAACAGTCTCGATGCAACTAATGTTGCAAAGGCTTTAGGCAACGGTTTGAAGGAAAGTAAATTGAATTGCACGCTTGACTATTTTCCGATAGGCGATGGTGGTGATGGAACAGCCAGTTTACTCTTAAAAAAGTTTAATGGAGAAATAATAAATGTAAAAGTTGATAACCCACTGGGAATACAAATAAAAAGTCAATTCGGATTATTTGATAAAGGCAAAACAGCCGTCATTGAGTTAGCCGATGCTTCCGGAATAAAATTATTAAAAGGTGCTAAGTTGGATCCGCTGCACGCTACAACCTATGGCACAGGCGAATTGATTAAATGTGCATTGGATAAAGGTGTAAACAAGATCATCCTGTGTATTGGCGGAAGCGCGACTATTGACGGCGGAACCGGAATTTTACAAGCACTCGGAATTCGATTTGTTGATAAGAAAAATAGAAACCTAAAAAACTTACCTGCAAGTTTGGTGAATCTTGCGGCAATTGACGTTAGCGGACTTGATAAAAGAATTCCGGATTGTGAAATCATTATTCTGTGCGATGTTGAAAACACCTTGCTGGGCACAAATGGTGCAGCAAAAATTTTTGGGCCACAAAAAGGCGCGACTCCAAAGGTCGTTGCAGTACTTGAAAAGGGGCTGACTAAATTTTGTAATACAACCATGGCTACGTTCGGCAAAGACATGTCGGAGATAAAACATGGTGGCGCATCTGGCGGCGTGGCTGCGGGTTTAGCTACTTTTCTAAATGCAAGAATTGTTAACGGTATAGATTATTTTCTTAAAATAACTGCCTTTGATGCAGCATTAGAAAAAGCAGACCTGGTTATCACCGGCGAAGGAAGTATCGATGAACAAACGCTGAAAGGGAAAGGACCGTTTGGGGTAGCGTTAAAAGCAAAAGAAAAAAATATTCCTGTGATTGGCATTTCTGGTAAACTGCCTGGTACAATAAGTGATGAATTAAAAAAATATTTCGACGTTTTAATTTCTATCAATAGTGAGCCATATAAAATGAAGCATGCAATAAAAAATACAAGATATAATTTAATACGAACGGGAAAAATTATCGGCGATGTACTCGTTCTACAAAAAACAAAAATACCCGGCTAATAAGAAATAAAAAATCGTTTCACGCAAAGATGCATAAGAAACTAAGGCACAATTGTCTCCTTGCGACTTTACCTCTTTCTTTCTTGGGAGACAATATTGAAAGATGATTTCACTTAATTGCATCGGGCGAAAGCCGTTAATAGTAATTCAAGAAAAAAGGCTACCGGATAATTTGTTTTAATAAAAAGTGGTTTTCAAGCTAACGGTAACACCTACACTAAAGAAATTTATGCAGCTTGCTAGCTTAATGTTAATTTTCGTTTACCAGCATATTGGTTTCTATAATTTTTGCGTGAGTTTTTTCTACAACGCTTCGATAAATATTCATGTCGATGGCATTCTCACTTTTTGCAATAATAACCGTTGCTATTGTGTTACCAATAAAATTAATGATGGCCCGCCCTTCGCTCATAAAACGGTCTACTCCAATAAGTAAGGCCAACCCTTCCAGCGGAATAACTTTTAGCGCTGTTAACGTAGATGCCAAAACAATAAACCCGCTTCCGGTTACGCCGGCCGCTCCTTTGCTGGTAAGCAATAAAATTCCAATTATAATTAGCTGCTGACCTAATGAAAGATCAATATGAAATACTTGTGCGAGAAAAATTACGCTCATGCTTAAATAGATGGTGGTACCATCAAGATTGAAGCTGTAACCCGCAGGAATCACCAACCCTACAACTTCCTTTTCGCAACCTGCGGCGGTCAGCTTTTGCATAACCGAAGGAAGTACTGCTTCGCTGCTGCTCGAGCCCAAAACAATTAAAATTTCTTCCTTTATATAGCCCAATAATTTCCATAAACTAAATTTATAATAACGACAGATGAGGTTTAAAACAATAAAAACAAAAAGGATGCTTGTGATGTAAAATGACAACAGTAATTTACCCAACACAAGTAAAGTTCCAAAACCGAATTTTCCAATTGTATAGGCCATTCCGCCAAACGCGCCAACGGGGCTTAGCTTCATAATAATTTTTAAAACATTAAAAAGTATTTTATTTATTTTTTCAAAATTGATAAATACACTTTTCCCAGAGTCACCCATCCATTTTAGGCCAATGCCAAAGAGAATACTAAAAAAAAGCACTTGCAAAATATCGCCTTTGGCGAAAGCATCTACAACATTTGGCGGAACGATATGGGAAAAAAATTCACCCCAATTCAAGGCTTTAGCCTGGTTGCTTATTTCAGCAATTTGTTCGCCGGGAGCATGTGGAACAATTATGCCAGCTCCTGGCTTTACAACATTTGCCACAACCAGCCCGACTATTAAAGCGAGGGTGGTAACCACTTCAAAATAAATTAATGCCTTTCCTCCTACCCTTCCAACTTTCTTCATATCCCCTGCACCCGCAATTCCTGTAACGATGGTGAAGAAAATAACCGGCGCTATTACCATCCTGATCATGTTGATAAACGTTTCGCTGATCAACTTTGCAGCGGGTGAAAATGATGGGAACAACCAGCCTACAATTACTCCCAGGATTATCCCCATAAGCACCTGCACATACAAGACCTTAAAATATTTCATCTTTTATTTATTCCCTTTCTTGTTTACGAGTGATATGCTGATTCATTTAAACAAATAAGTTAACCAGTTTTTTTTAAAGAAAAAATTATATGAGGGAAAACGAAAGTTTAGGATATGAAAACCAGTTTGTTGGCTTCAGTAATTTCATCAAGGGAAATGGTGTGGCCCATATTATCATACAGCTTCACCGTAACATCAGCATGCATATTTTTAAGAATTTTTTCGCTGGCCTTTATTCTCTCCACCGGAACATGCGGATCGGGGTTACTGCTACCGATAAATATGGGCGTATTTTGAAAATCACCATCATAATTTAAAGCATTTATTCTGTCGCCAATTAAGCCTCCTGTAAATGCTACTACCCCGCCATACTTTGTAGCGTTTCTTGTTACAAACTCCAGCGTTAGGCAAGCGCCCTGGGAGAATCCTGCGAAATAAATGTGCTCAGTTAAAAAATCTTGGAGTTTTAAATCATCCACTATTTCATTCAGCGTTGATAAGGCCGAAGATAACCAGGGCTCATTTTGCGATAAAGGTGACAAAAAGGAATATGGATACCAACTATTGTCTTTTGCCTGAGGCGCAATTAATGCAAAATCCCTGACATTCAAATGTTCTGTAAGGCTGAGAATATCTTCTGCATTTGCACCACGGCCATGCACCATTATTAATACTTTTGAAGCCTCCTTCAAGTTTTTGCCGGCAGCTACTATATTTTTACTATGAATATTTTTATTGAGCATAATTTAAACGCGTAAATCATTCTTGTTTTACGGTAGTAATTATCGTGCTCGGCTTTTTAAGAAGCCTTTGAAGCGGGCACATATCGGCAATGGTGGTTAACCTTTTTATTTGATCTTGATCGAGTTGACCTTTAAAATTAAGTTCGCATAAAAATTTATTATCTCCCATGGGCACCTGTTCATCTTTAAGCAAATCTACCTTCACTTTTATTTCTTCTACATTCCATTTTTTACGATTGGCATACATTCTTAAAGTGATCGCTTTGCAAGAAGCCAGCGCTGCGCATAAATAATCGCCAGGCGCAGGGCCTAAATCTTCGCCACCTTTTTCCAGTGGCTCGTCCACAATTAATTCATGCTGATGTACCTGGATACGGGAGGTATAGGCAGCGCCATTGTTTATGACTTCGGCGGTAGCAATAATCGTTGGCATATATTTAGAATTAAAAATTCCTGCTATGCCGCTTTTTTTATTTTCTTTTTCTTCAAAGCTTCATTAATAAAAGCTGTCAAAGATTTTGCGTTGATAGCTCCTTCCAGTTTTTCATTGTTTATGAAAAATGCCGGAACATCCTTCACGCCAAGGTTAATTCCTAATTTTAAATCGTCCTGCACATACCAACCGTATTTACTGTTGATGAGGTCGTTTAAAAACGTCTTATTAGTAATGCCTATTTCTTTTGCGTAAGATTTTAAAGTAATGGTACCAAGATGGCGCCTGTTTTCCAGGAGCATTTCATGCATGGGCAGAAACATTCCTTCCTGCGCGGCACCAATTGCAGCCTCAGCAGCTTTGTGTGCTCTTTGATGAATATTAACCATTGGAAAATGACGGAAATTGAAATTTACCTTGCCATCAAACTTCGTCATCATTTCCTTTACAATTTTATGAATCGCTGCACATTTTTCACTTTCATAATCTATAAATTCCAACAAGGTAACTGCAGCAGCAGGGTTACCGATAATAATATCTTTAGGTGGAATTACAGGAATTTCCTCTTTTCTGCTAATCATTTTGTCTCGTTTTTATTTTTCCCAAATATCTTCGTATTCTTTCCGATTGCGTTTAAACTGGACGGCAACAAATGGACAAAGCGGAATAACTTTCATCCTCTTTTTCCTGGCGTAGCCAACCATGTGCATCAACAATTTTTTTGCAAGGCCTTCGCCTTCGTCTTCGGGGTCAACCTCCGTATGATAAACAGTTAATTTATCCCCGGAAATGCCGAAAACCATTTTAGCAATCCGTTCATTATTTTCAGAAATGTAAAAATTGCCTTGTCCCTTATCATCTAATTCCATTTCAACCTTTCTCATAGTCAATTACAATTTTACGAAAACTCTGAAATACCAAATATCTAATTTATAATTGGCAAAACCCGCTCAATTTCTAATCTTGAAGATTCATATTGCTTAGGCAATTTAAGATGTGTACCTAATTCATTTATAGGTTCATCTTTGGCAAAACCCGGGTTATCGGTTGCCAACTCAAACAATATGCCTCCCGGCTCGCGAAAATATAGTGAAAAAAAATAATCCCGGTCAATTTTTGCAGTAATGTTTAAGCCTTTGCTTACGATTTTCTCGCGGTATTCCATTAAAATATTATCATCTTTTACCCGGAAAGCGACATGATGATTAGTGCCTGCTGCGCCATTTCCCACGGATAAATTTGGAGCTTCAATAATATCCACGATGCAAGCGTTCTCAATCGCATCTGTAATGAAACGAAATTTATTTCCTTCCTGTTTTGCCAACGTATAACCAAACACGTCAGTTAATATGTTGGCTGTGGGCGTTACATTTCTTACCGTAAGCGTAACACTATGAAACCCTTTTGTTGCCACATCTGCATTTACTTCTTTTGTAATCCACGGCTTTCTTTCATCTCCTGAAGCTGGAACAATGAGATCAATTCTCAATCCGTCAGGATCATTAAAATGAAGAAATTTTTCTCCGAAATTTTCAGAGATCTCTTCATGCTTTATTTTAAACTCTTTAAACCTGTCGGCCCAAAAATCAAGACTACCTTCCGGTACAGCATAGCCAATATCAGTAGCCATGCCTGTACCGGTGTAGCCTTGTCCTATAGTTTCCCAGGGAAAAAAAGTGAGTATGCTTCCAGGTGTACCGGTTTCATCTCCGAAGTAAAAATGATAGGTGCCGGGATCATCAAAATTGACGGTCCGCTTTACCAATCTTAATCCGAGCACTTTGGTATAAAATTCAAAATTGCGTTTTGCATTGCCGGCTATTGCCGTAATGTGATGTAAACCCAATACCCTGTCAGTCATAATAATTAATTTTAAGCCACAGCTGCAATTTCTTCTTTTTCAGCAGGTTGAGCAACTTGCTTTACTAATTGAATTTCAGCGTTTATTTTTATTTCATCGCCTAATAATACATTTCCTGTTTCAGAAACCGAGCCCCAGGTAATTCCAAAATCTTTACGGCTAATTTTTCCGGTTATTGTAAACCCCGCTTTTGTTTGTCCGTACGGATCAACAACAATTCCGCCGAACTCAATGTTCAGTGTAACAGGTTTTGTATTTCCAGCCATTGTCAAATCGCCCTGCAGCCTTCCTTCTTCTCCATCTGATTCATATTTTTTACCAACAAATTTTACGTGTGGAAACTGCTCATTGTTGAAAAAATCTGCTGATTTAAGATGACCGTCGCGCTGCTCATTATTGGTATCGAGGGAATCAATATCTCCAACAAATTCAATGTTTTTTGCGGTATTGAAATCATCAGAAGTAGTTTCCGCATTCAAAGTAAAACTTTTGATACGACCGGTTACCGTAGAGATCATTAAATGTTTAATTTTAAAGGTTACTTCGCTGTGGGTTGGGTCAAGAGCCCATTTAATGTTTGACATAATTTTTAATTTTAATTGTGTTTTATATTTGTTTGATAATTAAGCGTTTTTGCGTAATCTGATTGATAGTATTTTCCAAATTAATCTCTTTGGCATTTAAAAGATCCAACACTTTTTGCAAGTCTTGTTTATCTCCATTCTCAAGAAAAGTTATTGATGTATTTAATGCAGTTGAAGAACTCGCAACCTTAGAATGTTGCAACAGGATTTTGATATCTTCAAGAATATTTTCCTTATTTTTTTCGTTTACATCTGCAACCACAACTATTTTTTGAGTAGCTACTTCCTTAATCATCGCGGCAACTTCTTTTACCTCCAAAGCGTCAATTGCGAGAATTATAATATCCGCTTCCCAGCAACCATCTTTTGCGCAATCCTGAATTATTAGTTCCGCGTTCGGATAATTTTTTTTAACGTACACAGCCAACTTTGTAAATGGATTCTTATCTTTTGATATTAAAAGGAGCCGGTAGTTACCTGCCGCGAGTTTATAAATAATACTAACTGCGGTTTGGTTTTCCGACGCTATAACCGCTATTGCCTTTTTCACCGCCATTTCATTTTTTTATTGCACAAAGGTACCTTGCAACCGAAGGGTGTTCCATTGCCTTGTGATAAGAAATGGCATTGATCTATGTCAATAAAGTTATTTGCGCGCCGCCATTTGGCCGCGTATCCGGCTCAATGTTTCGCGGGTAATTCCGAGGTAGGAGGCGATCATATGCTGTGGAACGCGCATCAGGCAACCTGGAAAATTTTTCATCAATTTGATATATTTTTCTTCGGCTGTTTCACTCAGGTTTCCCATCAATCTTCGCTGCGTTGCTATAAGATTATTTTGTATAAGAATTCGAAAGTATCTTTCAAATGCGGGTATTTTTTCAAGCAATAACTCCCACGATGGTTTGGTAATTAAAAGAAGCTCGCAATCTTCTATTGCCTCAATGTTAAAGATGGATTGCTCATTCGTTAAAAAACTGTAAAGATCTCCCATCCACCAACCTTCAAATGCGAATTGAAGGATGTGTTCGGTTCCCTTGTTATCAATAGTGTAGGAGCGCAGTAATCCGTTTGTTACAAATGTTGTGTACTTGCAAACGTCACCTTCCTGCAAAAGATATTGTCGTTTCCGCAATTTTTTCGGTAAAAAAAGTCTCTTACTATAATCAAACTCTTCGTCAGTAAGAGAAATCGTTTCAGTAATTTTTTTATACAATAATTCGTACATGAAAGGCTTGTTTGAAAAAGCAAATTAAAGAATTAAAATGCTTAACATGCATGATACTTTTAAAGTAAAGCCATTCGCCGCAATCCAATGTTTAAACCTTCACGTATAATAATTGTTCAAATCTTTATTTTATTTAAAGAACCATGTATTTTTGTTCTGTACCGAATTGGTTACTTTATTAAATATTAAACCGAAACAAAAAATCCAAAAGATCAAAGTTTCGGACAAATAAATTCTGGCAAAATTTAAGCTGGCTGGTGCTGAACAAATCTTACGGAATTAATAGAACTTATTTTTTATTTAATTTTTTTATCAGCTACGCATTTAATTATCAAGGGTCGTTTATAAATTATTCGGCGGCCAACCATTTTTATTTTTAAAAATGAAAAATCAACTATCCAATTTGATGCAAAAGCATCAAGTGCTTGAAAAAAAATATCAATCGATGCTTGAAAAGATCTCCGATGCATTTTTTGTGCTCGATAACGATTGGTGTTTTTGCCAAATTAGTAACCAGGCTGCGAAATTTTTTAAACTCCCGCAAGAATATCTCATTGGAAAAAACATTTGGATTGAATTTCCGGAATGCGCTGACCAGCCTCTGCGAAAAGCTTATGAAAAAGCATTACACAAACAGGAATATATTTATGCAGAAGAAAAATGGGCTGCCGGCGGGTGGTGGCTTGAGAGTCATATTTATCCTTCTTTGGATGGGCTGACCGTTTATTTTAAAGATATTACCCGGCGTAAGAAAAAAGAAATTGATTTTAATAAAATAGCCAAGCGAAATGCGCTGTTGCTGCAGATGATGCAGAATAGTTTTTTGCTTACGGATGAAGCGCTGAATGTGGTGGATGTGAACCCTGCATTTTGCAAGACAATTGGCTACTCCAGGGAAGAATTGCTAAAAATGAATGTAGCGGAATTCGATCCAAAACTTGAGCACCGGGAAATTAATGGCAGGCTGAACCGGGCACGCGCAATAGGTGTTGTTGAATTTGAAACTAAAAATAAAAAAAAGAACGGGGAAATTATTGATGTAGAAGTTGTACTTACAGAAATGGAAATAGATGGTAAGATTTATTTCGCATCTTTTGGCAGAGACATTTCGGAACGCAAACGTGCAGAAGAACAAATTATAAATGAAAAAAATCTTTCAGACTCTTTTATAAACAGCATGCCAGGCATTTTCTATCTGTATACTAAAGATGGGAAATTTTTGCGCTGGAATAAAAATTTTGAAACAGTTTCTAAGTTCAGCGCCGGGGAGATTGCCGAAAAACATCCACTCGATTTTTTTGCTGACGATGAAAAAAAATTATTAAAAAAATCGATTGACAAGGTATTTGAAAAAGGCAGCGCAGAAGTTGAAGCGCATTTTTTCACGAAAGACAAATATAAAATCCCCTATTACTTCAACGGAAGGCTAACATTTATAGAAGGAAAACCCTGCCTTTTAGGCGTGGGTGTTGACATTTCCAAACACAAGAAGGCCGATGAGGCAATGCGCGCCATGGAAAAGGAAATACTTAATCAGAAAGTTCAGGAGCAAAAAAAAATATCCCGGGCAATAATAAAAACGCAGGAAAAAGAACGAAACTATTTGGGTGGGGAACTTCACGACAATGTAAACCAGCTTTTAGCAACAACAAGAATGTACCTGAATATGGCTTCGAAAAATGACGCAACATATCAAACCACCCTGGAATATCCGTTACAATTAATTGATTCTGCCATTCATGAAATAAGATTATTAACGGCTAAAAGTGTTGCCCCGCTTAGAAATATTGATTTGCGTCATTTGATTAATTTATTAATTGATGGAATAGAAAAACTAACCGATATAAACACGGTATTCGTTTACGGAATTACCAATGAAAAAATTAATGATGAGTTAAAGTTGAACATCTATCGAATTATACAGGAGCAATTAAATAATATTATAAAACACGCCGCAGCATCGAACGTGGATATCTCCATCAATGTAAATGAAAATATTTTAAATTTAATTGTGTCAGATGATGGAAAAGGGTTTGACGGCAACAAAAAAAGAGAAGGCACCGGCCTGAATAATATTATGAACAGGGTTCAATCTTTTAACGGTGAAATTACCATTGAAACCAGCCCGGGAAATGGATGTACACTTAGGGTTGAAATACCTTTCGACATTTAAAAATTTAACCTTTAACGTATAAATTTGCTTTTGTTTTTTAAGCATCGGCATTACTTTATTCAATTAATTTTCCTTTACAAAGGAAGGGCGCTATAAGGTTTTAAACTGAACTTTTTTAACAGAATAAATCTCAATGCCTCAGGATTCTATTTCAGGAAGTCATAAAATTATATGAGAAATTTGTTCAATAAAAAAACTTTTATTTTAGAATGATTTAATTATTCTTAATTAAAATTTCTAATTTTATTCTATCCAAACACTGCAACTCCCTCCAATGAGCAGAATACTTATCGTGGACGATTCTATTGATCTGCTGGAAGCAATGGAAATCATTTTAATACAAAAGGGATTTGAGGTACAAACGCTCTCCGGGTGGCACAATCTCCATAGTAACATTATTAATTTTAAACCTGATCTCGTCATATTAGATATATTTCTCGGGGGCAAAGACGGACGCGAAATTTGCAAAGAACTAAGAAATACTATTGTTTCAAAATATCTCTGCATTATGATGTTCTCCGCCTCATCGAAAGCTTTGGAAGATTATGAATCTTATGGCGCTGATGATTTTTTGGAAAAGCCTTTTGGCATCAAAAATTTAATTGAAAAGATAGAAACGCTTTTAAATAATTGTAAAGAAAAGTCCTTTTAGTATTTCCCAAATTTTTTAACTGCCAGCTTTCCCCGATTACAATGCTGTAAAAAAAGTTCACGTGTTCACTTGGACCCGGCGCAATTAATAAA
This sequence comes from Chitinophagales bacterium, assembly GCA_038245055.1. GTDB lineage: Bacteria > Bacteroidota > Bacteroidia > Chitinophagales > Chitinophagaceae > Ginsengibacter. The sequence continues at coordinate 23,825 of JBBRSV010000018.1, forward strand.
CTTTATGTTTTTATACAAATTAGCAATTTGATATTTGCAGCATTCACTTTAATTTGAAATGATTTTATGGGTGCATTCATTGTGTTGATCATTATTTTAATAATCATCCTGATTTTTGTATTTTATAAAAAGCCAAAGAAAAAAATTGACTTACCAGTAAATTTTAGGGAGTTACTAACGGAGCATGTTGCATTTTATCGTTCCATAAGCGATGTAGAAAAGTTGCGATTTGAAAATAAAATAAAGGAATTTTTGGGATACGTTCGTATTCACGGGGTTAACACAACCGTCGAAGATATCGACCGGCTTTTGGTGGCAGCCAGCGCAATCATTCCTATTTTTGGATTTCCAGAATGGAAATATTACAATTTGCGCGACGTGCTTTTATACCCTGGTACTTTTAATAAAGATGAATTTCTAACATCGCAGGAAAACCGAAATACACTTGGCATGGTTGGTAATGGAGCAATGCAGCGGGTGATGATTTTATCAAAAACTGCCTTACGGTTTGGCTTTGATAATGATAATGGAAAAGAAAATACGGGCATTCACGAGTTTATTCACCTGCTTGATAAAGAAGACGGCGATGTGGATGGCTTGCCAGAAGCGTTGTTAAAAAAGCAATACACCATCCCCTGGCTGGAACTTATGAAAGAAAACATGAAAGCTATGAATGAAGGCATCTCCGATATCAATATTTATGGCGCAACGAATAAGGCAGAATTTTTTGCCGTTGCTTCGGAATATTTTTTCGAGCAGCCTGATCTGTTTAGAGAAAAACATGAGAATTTATACCATATGATGACCCGGATATTTCACCAAAAGCCGCCATCAGCCATTTATAAAGCAAAACATATATAAAATTTACCGATTTTGATAATATTACATTACATTTACAAGACTGCTTTTTCACCAAAACAATTACGATGAATCTTGAATTAGACCAACAGAGAAAATTTACCGATCAATTTTTCGCACTTACAAAAGATGCCCCCCAAAAATTTAAGAACACATGGGATGAAACAATACAGTTTTCAAATCCATCACGCGTCAAAATAATTCCTACATTTAACAACGGCGCTATAGATTCTCTTTCAACACCTTTGAGGGAAAAATATGAAATTCTTCGTAAGAAATATTATAATAAATCACTCTAGTCGAATTTTATATAAAACACTTTCTTTTACCGAAGCGTAAAATACCAGCTGTTTATAAGTTTTCTTCAACAAAGGTTTTGCAATAATCTTTGATCATTTCTCTCACAATTTTAAATTGATCCATTATTTCCTCGTAAGTTCCCGTAGCTTTTGCAGGATCGGGAAAATTTTGATGAAACATTTTTGCCTTTGAAGGAAAAACAGGACACACTTCTTGTGCATTATCACACACCGTTATCACGTAATCAAACGAAACATTTTTGTATTCATTTACATTATTTGATGTATGATTTGAAATGTCAATTCCGTCATCCTTTATTACCGCCACGGCCTTTGGATTTACACCGTGCGTTTCAATCCCTGCGGAATATATCATTGCTTTATCTCCTGCAAAATATCTCAGATAGCCTTCTGCTATTTGGCTTCGGCAACTGTTGCCGGTACACAATACCAATATTTTTTTCATAATTATTAATTACAACAGCCCGGTGCGCAACAGTCGGCAGGTTTTTCGGCATACACAGTTACACTAAAAATTCCTATTGGGGATTGATTGAATTTATCCATTTCGTCCGGCGACAAATAGTTACTCAAAATATCATTAGGAATAATTATTTGCTTTTCTTTCTGCACGCTGATGTTTACAAATCCGTTTTGTTCTATCAATTCAAGGTAAACTTGTTTTTGAATGGCTCCTGAAACACAACCCGCATACATTTCCGCAGCATTTTGAATGTTTGGCGGAAGGCTTCCAAGCAATACAATATCGGAAATACTAAAATGGCCGCCGGGTCTCAGCACCCTGAAAATTTCTTTTATAACGCCATCTTTATTTGGCACTAAATTCAAAACACAATTACTTACAATTACGTCGGCAACATTTGACGTTAATGGCATATTTTCAATATCACCCTGCCGGAATTCTACATTATTAAATCCCCTCAATTCAGCATTTTTTCTTGCTTTTTCAATCATTGCCGGGGTAAAATCTATGCCAATTACTTTTCCATTTTCACCAGTTTCATGCCTTGCAATAAAAGCATCATTACCAGCACCGCTACCTAAATCAACTACAACATCGCCCTTTTTAATTTTCGCAAAGGTCGTCGGCAACCCGCATCCCAATCCAAGGTCTGCCCCAGGATTATAGCCTTCGAGTTCATTATAATCTTCCGACATAATATTATAAACTTCAGTTGTGCAACACCCCGATCCACAACAGGAAGTCTCATTGGTTTCTTTATCTTGTAAAGCTATCTCAGCATATTTTTGCTTTACCAATTCTTTAAGCTTTTCCTGATTTTCCATGTTAATTTATTTTTATTGTTTTAAATGTCATCGTTATATACCGATAGGTATTTTAAAAAAAAATCAGCAACAGTTATTACCTTTATAGGAATCGAAAATCTGGTTCAGCCAAAGTTGTGCCGCTTTCCATTCTTTTTCATTTATGCAATAACAAACGGTGGCTCCATCTATGTCTCCCTGGATTAAGCCCGCATCTTTCAATTCTTTCAAATGTTGCGAAACGGTACTCTGCGAAAGCGGCAATTCATCAACAATATCCCCGCAAATACAAGCCTGCTTTTTTATTAGCAATTTTAAAATTGATATTCTTGCAGGATGCGCCAAAGCCTTTGCATATTTGGCAACTTTATTTTCTTTTGCCGTAAAACTGTATGACTTTGTTATGCCCATATTCTAATCGCAATATTACGATAGATTTTTCATATAAAAAAAATTTCTCAAAAACTAAAAAAAAGCAGCCGAAATAAAATGTTATAAAATCATGACAATGGTACCTGCAATAATGAGCGTTGCTCCAATAGCCATTTTTACAGTAAGTGTTTCGCCGAGAAAAATAACAGAAAAGATAATTGCGAGCGCAACACTCATCTTATCAACTGGCGCCACCTGCGATACTTTTCCAATTTGCAAGGCCTTAAAATAGAAAATCCATGACAAACCTGTTGCAATACCGGACAAACAAAGGAAAATAATATTTTGTCTCGTTAGGGTATAAATAGTGGAAGCCCCACCCCGAAAAAAAGCAATTCCCCAGGCGATAACGAGAATAACGACAGTCCGTATAGCAGTTGCTAAATCAGTATCAACACCCTTAATGCCTACCTTTGCGAAGATAGCGGTGAGTGCTGCGAAAAAGGCAGAAAGTAAAGCATAGATCCACCACATAACTTTTTTATTTTTAGATTTATAATTTTTGACTTGTTTCGTGTGTGCTTCTCCATAACTATAGAAAAACTAAATAAATATAGACCTTCTGTACTTAAAATATTGTCATTTATAACACGTTAATTTGCCCGTTCAATATAAAATCCCTTTTCAAACTTAAATACTCGCGTTATTTTTACCTTTTAAAAGACCAAGTGTATAATACCCAAGTATTGGCAGGGTTTTTAGTATAACATTCAAACTATTTCAATGAATTCTATTTTGAGAATATTTACCATCCTGACAATTAGTTTTTTTGCAACAAAAATTGCCTGTGGGCAAACTATTTTTGCAGACGATTCTTCCGCAAAATATAAAATCATTAGTGCCGGTCCCCAATACAAAAGAAGTGGATGGCATAATTTCTTTTGGGGCAAAAATTACCGTAAAGAATGGAGTACACCTGTTCGTCTGCCTGTTTTTTTATTAGACAGTGCTGTCGGCGGCCTGACCCCAGTAAAAGCAGGAGGCGGCCACCAAACAACTTCTTTACACATGCAAACCAAAGATGGTAAAAACTATTCCATTCGTTCTGTTGATAAGAGGCTGGGCAAAGTATTGCCGGAAAACTATAAAGGCACTTTCATTGAAAGGCTGCTCAACGACGAAGTGTCCATGTCGCATCCCTATGCGGCAGTAACCGTGCCTGTTATGGCGCAAGCCGCCGGAGTATATCATACCTTGCCCGAATTTGTTTATGTACCGAGGCAGGCGGCTTTAGATACTTTTAATGATAAATACGCCGGCAAAGTTTATCTTTTTGAGCAACGGTTGAAGGGCGATTGGACGAATGCTGACAACCTCGGAAACTTTGATAAATATTATGACACCTCGGACGTTTTGAAAAAGCTTAGGGAAGAAACTGAAAATCATATTGACCAGGCTGCGTATGCAAAGGACCGACTCTTTGATATGTTTCTTGGAGATTGGGACCGGCATGAAGATCAATGGGCCTGGGGAGAATTGAAAAAAGGAAAAAACAAATTATTTGTGCCCGTGCCACAAGATAGAGACCAGGTTTATTTTAAGCACAATGGAGCCGCGCTGGACGTGGCCATTTCTGCCGCAGGAATTGGCTATATGCAAAGCTTTAAAGGAAAAATAAGCAATGTAAAAACTTTAAATTTTGAAGAGAGAGGAATAGACAGATTGTTTACAAATGAATTGATCCTAACTGACTGGCAGGCGGCGGCAAAGCAATTACAGCAGGCACTTACCGACAAGGTGATAGAAGAAGGCGTGAGTAAATTACCTCCGGAAGCATTTAGTATATCAGGCAAATCTATCATCGAAAATTTAAAATCGCGGCGCAATCATTTATTGGACTATGCTACAACCTATTATTTATTTTTGGCCAGGGATGTTGAAATTGTAGGTTCAACCGGCTCTGATTATTTTGACGTAAACAGGCTTAATGATAATGAAACACTGGTCAACTTGTACAATATTGATAAGATGGGAAATAAAGTTGATACTCCTTATTACTCAAGAACTTTTCTTAAAAAGGAAACCAAAGAAATTCGGCTTTTTGGTTTGGCCGGAAATGATATTTACTCTACAGAAGGAAAAGTAAAAAGTGGAATAAAGATTAAGATCATCGGGGGTTATGACAAAGATTCTATTGTCGCCAATTCAAAAGCGGGCAACGGAACTAAAACTTTCGTTTACGATGGTCCTAACGATTACATAGAATCATCAGGGAGATTAAAAAAACATATTTCAGAAGATAGCGCGATTCATCTTTATGAATACCGCGATTATATTTATGATAAGCGCGGCTTTAAACCATCCTTGTTTTACAGCGATGAAGACCGTATTTACGTTGGCCTGGGGTATGGTTGGGTTCATCATGCCTGGAGAAAATTGCCCTACGCTTTTAAGCAAGATCTTGGGGTGCATTATTCCATTTCCCAGCATGCTTTAAGCTATTCCTACAATGGCATTTTCCCCAATGCAATTGGTAAATGGGATCTTTCAGTGCTTGCAAATTACGATGCAATAAGATGGACCAACTTCTACGGCCTGGGAAATGAAAGCATCCTTACCACCCACAACAAAGATTACAACAGGATGCGATCAAAAGGCGTTACCGGAAACCTCGGACTTAGCCATAAAACAAAAAATAGCTATTTCGATATTCACGGCTTTTATCAAACTATTAAAATAGTTAATGATGACGCCCGCTATACTTCTAAAGTAGTTTCCCTGTATGATTCAACTGTTTTCAATCAAAAAGATTTTGCCGGTATTGCGGCCAACTATAGTTTTTCAAAGGTCAACGATCCAATTGTTCCTACTTTAGGAATTAGTTTGTCAGGCAATGTTTCGTTTACACAAAATGTAAATGAAACCAGCAAATCATTTTGGAACTATGGTGGCAATCTTCAATTGTACGTTCCATTATTTTATAAGTTTTCGCTGGCAATTTCAGGAGGAGTAGCTTCTGTTAGCGGAAGCCCGGAATTTTATCAATATCCTTCAATTGGCGGAGGACAGGATCTGCGTGGATTTCAAAGGCAAAGATTTTATGGCAAAACAAGTTTTTATAACAGTAACGAACTGCGTTTCATCAGCAACGTTAGAAGCTATCTTTTTAATGGAAAGGCAGGCTTGCTTGTTTTTGTTGATGATGGCCGCGTTTGGATGCCGTTGGAGAAATCCAACACTTTGCATACCGGCTATGGCGGCGGAATAGTGCTGGCGCCATTTAATTTAATATTTGTTGATATTACTTATGGTTTTTCTAACGAAGACAGGTTGCTTCAATTGAGGCTTAGTCTAAAATTATAATTTCATTTTTGACCAGCCTGCATATTTTATTCTATAAATTTTATCGTTTCATTGATGGAAAATATTTCCAGGTATACTTGTGGGTAAAACCGTTAAATGATAATGCCTATGCCCTTTGAATGCGCAATAGCTTCGGCGCTGTGAGTGAAGTAACAGCAATGGATACCCGAAGCAATCATTTTATCGACAATTGGCTGTACGTTTTTGAAATTATATTTATGCACCTTTCTAATATAAACTGCAAAAATTTTGTCTTTGAAATGATCTCCTAAGGCTGCATATATATTTGGGTCTTCCTGCGAATCATCACCAAATAAAATAAATTTTCTATCAGGATAGGCTTCCACAATACGAACAATACGAAAAAATTTTGTGCCATGTTTATTTTGCCCGGTTTTCCATACCTGGCTAAATCTTTTCAATTCATTTAATAAATAAACGCCTTTAGGCATGTGATTCTCCCTTGAAAATTCTACGATGTAGTCATACAAATTCCATTCGCTGCTTGATACATAAAAAAAAGGGCTATTCTCACAATCAGGCTGCCCCGATGAGGAAAGTAAATTATAATGATTCACCACACCGGCAAATGGCTTGCGGCTGCGGGCATTTTTAGTAAGTAACACGTACATTCGTTTTCTTATTGCAGACGAATGCGAAATCAAAAATGTATCATCAATATCTGATACAAAAACGTAGCTGGATCTAAATGGAATATGCAGTTCGCCTACACCGTGTATTTTTTTAGAGAGATATTTTTCTTCTTCAAGTTGTACTGAAACGCTGTGCCAGCCGGCTTTTAATTCTTTAGATGCCTGAAACTCAAATCTAAAAAATCCATTATCCTGCGACTGTGTGTAAGAAATAACGCCCTCCCATTCCATTGATAACTTCGCATTTTTGTAAGGCTCTACCATAAATAACCGCAGCATGGAAAAAGTATTTATGATCCAGTTTTGTCGGTAGGTTTTCCGCATCATTGGACTCAATTTCAGCACATGACCAAAAATAATTACTTTTTCCGAACTGCCGTATCCATTGTAAACTTTCACTAATGGTTGACGGCTAAGCCTCAATATTTTTAATATTTTTTGTTTTATCCTTTTAAGCAACGAAAGTTTCTTTTCTTTATGTTTCAAATTTTTAATTTAAATAGAGAACTGAAAGATATTATGGAAAACCCGTCAGACCTGAAAATATTATTTGTGATGAATCCCGGATCAGGCGGGAAAAAAAAAGTTAACTGGGAATCCGTAATCAGGGACTATTTTAAAAATCTCCCACACACTATTGAATTCTATATTTTGAGTGGCAAAGATGATACCGGATCATTGGATTATTGGATTGATAAATTAGGAATTACCAGGATTATTGCCGTTGGTGGTGACGGTACATTGACATTATTGGCAAAGCAATTAATTGGTAAAGATATCATTATGGGAATACTTCCGGCCGGCTCTGCCAACGGCATGGCTAAGGAATTAGAGATTCCCGATGACCCCAAAGAAGCCCTCGATATTGTGGTAAATGGTATTATAAAACATTGCGATATTTTAAAAATAAATGACGAGGACATCTGCCTTCATTTAAGTGATTTTGGTCTCAATGCACGGCTTATAAAATATTTTGATGAAAGCCCGCTTCGGGGCATGTGGGGCTACGCGAGGATGGTAATAAAAGCACTTTGGCGAAAGCGATTAATGTCCGCTCATATCGTGGCAGATAACCTGGATTTGGAATTGAACGCATATATGGTGGTTATTGCAAACGCCAGCAAATACGGAACCGGTGCAATTATAAATCCCGAGGGAAATGTTGATGACGGTTTTTTCGAAATTGTAATTGTAAGAAAACTATCCTTCATGCAATTAATAAAAATGTTTTCCCATTATAAAAAATTAAATCCAAAAAAGGTAGAAGTCTTCCGAACAAAAACAGCAACTATAACAACCCGTAAAAAAACGCATTTCCAGGTAGATGGAGAATATAGAGGGAAAATTGATAAAGCTCACGCGATAATCCTACCGGAAAAAATAAAACTTTTAGTTAAGAACTAACGGGTAGGGTTAGGGGAGAATTTAAACACATTTCCAGATAACATCTGTAAACCATTTATTTTCATCAAAAAAATGAGCGATGGTTTCAAACCCGCTTTGGCGGGCTATTTCATCAGATTCCTCTATTGAATATTTTTGAGACACTTCCATAAAAACCGGTTCATTTTTGGCGAAATTAATAACAGTATTGCTGATCGTCACGTCCTGGTCTTTCAAAGAAATCAGGTAACTTTTGCAAGCACCTGTAGCAGGATCATAGGTAGCATAATGGTCAAATGAATCGATGTTGAAATTACCGCCCAATTCGTCATTGATGCGCTGCAAAAGGTTCAAATTAAAGTTTCGGGTATATCCATTACGGTCATTATAAGCTGCCAAAATTTGTTTAGGATTTTTTACAAGGTCCATTCCAATTAAAACCATATCTCCTTTAGAAAGCTGGCTGCGCAACACCTGGCAAAAGTGCCGTACTTCTTCCTTTACGATATTGCCAATGTTAGAGCCAAGAAACAACACAACTTTTATTTTATCGGATATTTGTTTTGCCGAAGAAAGCATGGCAAGATATTCTCCGTTAAGTCCATGGATATTTAGATCCGGCAATTGTTCGGGAAGTTTTTTATGAAGGAGGTTGATAATATTATTGGAAATATCTACAGGAAAATAAGTAGAAATCGCTTTTTTATTTACAAGTTCCTTTAAAAGATACATCGACTTTATCGCATCTCCGGGACCGAGTTCTACCACATCAAAATTTTGGTGCTGGTCAATAATAATATCAGCAATTGCCGAAGTTTGTGTCGAAAAAATTTCCATTTCACACTTCGTAAGATAATACTCATTCGAATTCATTATTTGCATAAATATTTCATCACCTTTTTTATTATAAAAATATTTTGATTGCAAATATTTTGGTGTAGACTGTAAGCCTTTCAAAACATCGCATAAAAATTGATTCATCACATTCATTTAAATTCTGGAAGACTCTTTTGCCAATCTTATTCCTGTGAATTGCCAGCGTAGGTAAGGGTGAAAAAAATTACGGTAAGTTATGCGGCTATGGCCCGCCGGAGTTACTTCCGAAGCGCCACGTAATACTTTTTGGTTCACCATAAATTTGCCATTGTACTCCCCTATTGCGCCGGGGGCTTTGGTAAATCCGGGATAAGGCAAATAAGAACTTTCAGTCCACTCCCATCTTTTTCCCCAATCAAATTGCCGCGCGGCAACTTCCCATTCAAACTCTGAAGGTAACCTCATTCCCTTCCAGGAAGCAAAGGCATAAGCTTCATAAAAACTTACATGGCAAAGGGAGGCTTCCAAATCAATCTTTTCTAAACCATACCACGTATAATAAAACCATTCATCATTAATGAAATGCCAGTAAAGTGGTGAATTTATATTGTTTGTTTTCACCCAATCCCAACCTTCTGCATGCCAATAATTAAAATTCTGATAACCACCCGCATTCATAAATTCCATATAATCTCCGTTAGTAACAAGCGCATTCGAAATTTCAAAATCCTGTAGCAATACTTCATGCCGGTTCAATTCATTATCAAAACAAAAATCGTTTCCTGTATAGCCAATTTCATAAATACCTTTTTTGATTTTTATAAAAGTTTGAGTTATTGGATCGGATAAATTTTCTTGCTTTTCTGCTAATAATTTATAGGCAGGAAATAACGGATTATTGCCAAGAATATATTTTATGTCTGTAGCTAAAAGTTCCTGGTGTTGTTGCTCATGATTAAGGCCCAAAACAATCAAATCATATATTTCCTGCGAAGGTGGTGTTTGTAAAAATTCATTCATTGCCGCATCAATATGCTTTCGGAATTTATAAATATCCTCCACCGAAGGCCTGCTCAAATTCCCACGATCTGTACGAATAACGCGTGCACCAACTGTTTCGTAATAACTATTGAACACATAATTATATTGGGGATCAAATTCCCCGTAATTCAAAATATTTGGCTTTAAAATAAAAGTTTCAAAAAACCAGGTGGTATGCCCAATATGCCATTTCGGAGGACTCACATCAACAACAGGCTGAACAACATAATCTTCAGTTTTTAGCGGCTTGCATATTTCTTCAGAATGTTTTCTAACCTCATTATATTTTTCTAAAAGATTCATTTTATTTTTTATCTATATAATTTTTAAGATGGGATATACTTTTAACATTTATCCGCTTTGATTGTTCTCTTCTCATCATTAAAGCATAAGAATTGTTGAAACCGACCGGTTTAAGCCATTTCAAACCGTATTTTTCATTAAACCTTTGTTGGACATAGTCATAAATTTTTTCTTCATTGCCTGCAAACCTCGCTACAATTGCGTTTGGAGTCTGCAATATCACGAGCAACGCTGTACCAGTATATTCGGGGTACATGTCAATCTGACCATTAGATAGTGCATCAAAACAAATTTTTGTACCGCCCAAACCTGTTTTAGTTTCTATCGACAACTTGGTATTTCCTTTAATTAAAATGGAATACATAGCGGCAAGAATATATTGTTCTCCAAATATCTTTGAACCGATCCTGATTACGCCTTCGTTACCATTTTGCGGTTGTTTGTACAAACTTTGTTCCATCAAAAAATCTTTAGCAACTTTGTCGGGGCTTTGCTTCAGATAATCAACGCGATAGTTAAGCTCCGTCATTATAGAATCATTAATTCTGCCAGCGAGTTGATTTAAAACATTTTCCAGCTGCGGGTATTTTTGAAGCACTGATTCCCGGATTATGGGAGCGACATAATAAGGAGGAAATATTTTTTTATCATCTTCCAAAACCACAAGGTCAAAGGCTTTCAAACGGCCATCGGTACTATATCCACTTATTACATCCAGCTTTTTTTCATAAGCTGCCTTATACATCACGGCATCACTTATTACTACATTGCGAATATTTAGATGGTAAACTTTTTTAAGCCCGAGGTATCCATCTTCCCTTCCCATAAATTCAGGTGTAAAACCAGCAAGCATTTTACTGCCGTAAATATCGGGCAGCAAATAAAATGAAGAAAGTATAATGATTGAAAGTGGCAGCAACCAAAAGGCCACTCTTATTTTTTTAAGATTTATTTTTTGAACTATAGATAAAATGTAATCCAATACAATGGCCAATAAGGCAGCAGGAATGGCACCCGCAAGAATCATGTTGGTATTATTCAGCGCTATGCCTCCAAAAATAAATTCGCCAAGCCCGCCAGCGGCAATGTATGCGGCAAGGGTAGCTACGCCAACATTTATTACGGTAGCCGTACGAATGCCGGCGAGTATAACGGGAAGGGCTAGAGGAAGTTCTACCTTTGTCAATACCTGGCGCCCACTCATACCCATTCCCTTCGCGGCATCCTTTACTGAAGTATCAACACCTATGATGCCTGTGAATGTGTTTCTAACAATTGGAAGTAAGGCATAAAGAAAAAGAGCGACAATGGCCGGCTTAGGTCCAATGCCAAGAAGAGGTATCATAAAGCCAAGCAGGGCAATGCTTGGAATGGTCTGCAAAACACCCACAAGCCCCAAAACAGAAGGCGCAAATTTTTGTCTTTTTGCAATTAAAATTCCCAAAGGAACACCAATGGCTATTGCTATGAGTAATGAAATAAAAGTAAGGCCGATATGTGCGAGCAGCTGGTCAAATATTTTCCCTTTTTGCTCTCGCATAAAACTAAAAAGCGATTGGCCGGATTCATCCATGTTTTGATTGTTTGAAAGCGCCCAGCGCCGTAAATAATGAATCGTAACCCGCCAGCTTTATTTCACCGGTTGATGAATCTTTTACCTGAACGCCCAATTGTTTTTTTAAGGCTAAATTCTCCAGCGCATCCCAGATACTTTTTTCGAAAGAAATTTCATGAAGGTCGCTTTTATTTAAATGAACCGGCTGAAGATAGGCCCAGATATCCTTTAGTAAAACAGCACTTAGCTCAAGCTGCAGTCGGTGGTTTTCAAAAAAATCAGCAACAAATTTATTTGCAGGATTAAATAAAAGATCGCCCGGCGAACCAGCCTGGATAATTTTTCCCTGGTCCATTAAAAGGATTTTATCGCCCAGTTCAAACGCTTCTTTTATGTCATGGGTTACTAAAACAATCGTTTTATTTTTTAAAACTTCCAATTGCCGAAATTCTTTGGTGATGCTGGTCCGGGTTACCGCATCGAGAGCACCAAAAGGTTCGTCCATCAAAAGTACCGGAGGATCAGCGGCCAGCGCCCTCGCCAGGCCAACACGTTGCTGCTGGCCGCCACTTAATTGCTGCGGATAGAGTTGTAAATAATTTTGCGGAAGATGCAGTTGCTCCAAAAGCCTGGCGGTTTTTTTGATAATATTTTGTTTGGGCCATTTCAGTAACTCCGGAACGATCGCAATATTTTCAGCTATAGTATAATGCGGGAACAGGCCGTTGTGCTGCAACACATAACCTATGCTTCTGCGAAGTTCTTCCGCAGAAACATCTTTTATATTTTTACCCGCGACAGATATATTACCGGATGTCGATTCAGTAAGCCTGTTGATCATCCGCAGCGTCGTCGTTTTACCACAGCCGCTTGTGCCCAACAGCACTACATTCTCCCCCTCTTCTACTTTAAATGAAATATCATCAACGGCCTTTTTATCACCAAAACTTTTTACAACACGATCAACATTGATCATTACTTATTTTTTTCTTAAAGTAAATAAAATGAAATAATAATAAAGTAACTTTGTAAAGTAAACTTACTACTTTATAAATTTTTATTACGTGAATACAACTGATAATAATGAAATCGCCGCCAATCTCAGGGTAGTGATTTCACGCCTTGTAAAAATACTAAGGAACGAAACAAAAAATGATGAATTTCTTTCTCTGACGGAGCGCTCAACACTGGGCCTCATTTATCAGCATATCGAAATACTGCCTTCGGAACTGGCTTCTATTGAAAAAGTGACGAACCAGTCTATGTCCCAGATTATTAACAAACTTCTCAGGCATGGGTTTCTTAAAAAGAATTCTTCAAAGACCGATAAGAGAAAAGTGATCATCACGATAACTTCCAACGGCAAAAAATATATTCAGAAGAAACGAAATGAAAAACAGGAATGGCTCGCTCATTCAATCTTTGAAAAAACAACTCAAAAAGAAAAAGAAGTTTTGATCAAAGCAATTAAAGTTCTTACAAAATTAGTTGATCTTAAATAAATGAATATTACCACATTTAAAGCTTTTAGCAACCGCAACTACCGGTTGTATTTTTCCGGGCAGTCCATTTCACTTATCGGCACATGGATGCAGCGGACCGCCGTTTATTGGTTGGTGTACACCCGCACCCACTCCGCTTTCATGCTCGGGCTGGCCGTTTTCGCGGCACAGTTTCCTTCCTTCTTGTTATCACCGTTAGGTGGCGTTATTTCAGACAGGTATAACCGCTATCGCGTTTTGTTTTTTACGCAAATAGCTTCACTCGTTCAGGCATCGCTACTTACTATTTTAGTCGTGTTCACCCCTTATACCGTGGCAGAAATACTGGGTTTTAGCGTAGTATTGGGCACTATAAACGCATTTGATGTACCTGCCAGGCAATCTTTAGTTGTTGACATGATCGGTAAAAAGGAAAATTTGGCGAATGCAATCGCATTGAACTCATCAATGGTAAATTTAGCAAGGCTCATCGGGCCAGCTATTTCAGGAATTGTGCTGGAAAAATTTGGAGCGGGAACGTGTTTTCTGATTAATGCTATTAGCTTTCTTTCAGTTATCACCTCTTTGTTATTTATGAGGTTTCCTCAATATATTTCCAGGCCACGTACACAAAAAGTTATAGGTGAATTTAAAGAAGGATGGGGTTATTTGGCTAAAACGCCTTCTATTGGTTTCGTAATTCTAATGCTTGCCTTCGTAAGCCTTTTAGTACTTCCATTTAGTACGCTGCTACCTGTTTATGCCAAGGTTATCTTTAAAGGAAGCGCTGCTACCTTCGGCTATTTAAACAGTGCCATTGGCCTTGGAGCAATAGCCGGAGCATTTTTCCTGGCTTCTCTAAAACCCGGGGCGAATTTGAAAAAAATCATTTTCATCAACCTCGTGATCTTTGGCGCAGGATTGATTTTGTTTTCACACACAACCAACTTAACCATTGCATTATTCTTTGCAATAATCGCGGGATTTGGAATGATGTCGCAAACGACAATTAGTAACACAATTATTCAAACGAGCGTAGCGCCTGCTATGCGTGGGCGGGTTATTAGTTATTTTGCGATGGCTTTTTTTGGCATGCAGCCGCTGGGTGGTTTATTGATCGGCACCATTTCAGAATATTTTGGAGCACCCAACACAATATTAGCTGAAGGCATTGCAGCACTTTTGATCGCTGCCATTTTTTATAGTTTTTTAAAGAGAAAAAGTTTAAAAGAAAAGGACAAAATAAAAATAATTGAATTGGAAGATCCCACGATAAACCCTTTGGTAAACGCAAATTTGAAAACGGTTTAATAAAAAATTAAAAGGATCACGGAACAAAATATTGACAGCCCAATTAAGGCGCTTCTTATAATGGATGTGCAAAACGAGATAAAGACTACGCTATTGCAGTACTTTCCGATTGTTGTGCTGATGCGGATGAGGAAGTACATCGCGTATTGACAACTAAAACTTTTCCACACCAGGAGTTTGTTCATCGTGCAGTTATAGCCTAAGTCGGTAAACTCTTTTAAAATTGTGGTCTACTTTTGTTTGCTTTCGCGTATAAAAGTAACCATGTGTTTATTTACTCGACTTTCTGTGACAAAAGAATAGTCATTGAAGAAAATTTGTTAGCCGGAATATTAAATGTATGAGGTAAACTAAATGGCAGCGCAACACTGATTTATTTGATGCCAGATTTTTTGCCGTTAATGTGCAAATATTTTTAAAACCTGTGTGGATAAAGCTTACAGAATTTTACATACTTCTTTTCCACTCACTGTTGATATTTTACAATATGATTTATGAAAGAGAAAAATTAATTTGAGACTATCTCTAAAAAAGAGATCCCCGGACTCGACCCCGGGGAAATAAAATAAAAAATAATAATTGCGGAAAGAGGCAAGTTAAGATGTTTTTCTTACGGCCACTTTCCTTCTTGATTTTTTATTTTCCACCTGGTGTTAATAATGGTTGTAAAAAAAATTCCTGCAAACAGGTATGATCTGCTGCAGGATAGTGTGAACAGTCACGCACTATAAATGCTGACCATTTTTTAATGCTGAAAATTCCCATATGAACAAAAAGCAAACATCGGCTAACGTTGCTACTAAAGCGTCAGCCATTTTGAGAGACCCAAAGAGCACAGCCGCCGATAAATCTGTAGCAGCTTCTGATCTTTCACAATCAAAAGGCAAAGGAAAAGGGAAATAAACCCTTTCTTATGAAAAGGAAACGATATATAGTTATGAGCAACCACTTATACAGATTCCAACCCTGGTAAGACTATAATTTTTATATCGGGCACGGACAAACCGTGCTTCCTTTTTTTTCAAACATAAATAGAGTTTTCGACTTTTCGATAAATTTTTATACAAAACATGATCCAATGCAGAAATCAAACAAATTCAACCTCTTTTGGAAAAAAGCAAAGAAATTTTTTAGAATTGAATTTTGGAGCATTGTTGCATCTGTAATTTTTCTATTAACCTGGTGGCAAGAAAAAGTGACTATTGAAGATTCACGATCAAAACTTTTTGAGTTTTATAGGTTGGAAAGTGAAATATTTGAATCACAGATAAATTTAAAAAATTTAGAATTGCAAACTGGATCAATTTTAGCAGATTGGAAATTAAGTATGGTATTATCGGATAAGAAATTATCTGCTGCGCCTGACACAACGAGTTTCCTTAAAAGATTGTTCAAGGGATGTTCTGATGAGGTTTTTCAAGAAAATATAATAATAAACACAGTTGAGAAAAAAAATAACCCGGATCGTGATTCTTTTGTGTATTATGATTATGAAAAAACGGGAAGAGACTTGGAATTGTCAAATATAATAGCTACAAAGAAAATAAGTGTGATCGTAGATTACCTTGACACATCTGCGATACAGTTTAGAGCAATCACTGATAACTTAGAAAAAAATAGTCTACCAATCGCTAATAAGTTACAGGCTAAAATTAATGGTGATTTCAGTTATTATCTTCTGGGTTATTTATTTGCCGGATTGGTTCTGACCTTTAGCAAGATTAAAAAAATAAATCTGTAATTATTTCGTAATATCTTAAATCAATTAAAAAAGTTTTGTGCAATACTTGAAACCGCGCAAAGTTCTTTTGAATTGGCAATAAACCGTCCGTTTTAAAATAATCGCGAATAGTTTTTGCTGTTTATATACTTCGGCTTACATTAGTTGATAAAAAATTAAGTCACATGAAACGATTCGCCTTCCTCGCATTTTTATTTTTAATTCTAACTGCGCGTGCGCAAGAAAAAGTAATTCCATTATATAACGGTGCTGCACCAGGATCTGAAAGTTGGAACTGGAAGGAAGGTGTAAGTGATCAAAATATGTTTAATACCAAAGTGGTATATAATGTAACCAAGCCCACACTAACGGTATTTGAGCCTGCCCCATCCGTTGCCACCGGAACTGCTATTGTCATTTGCCCCGGCGGTGGGTTTCATACGCTGTCCATCAATAGTGAAGGAAACGATGTTGCAAAATGGCTGGTAAAAAAAGGGGTTACCTGTTTCGTTTTAAAATATCGTTTAGTACACAGCGAAACAAATGATCCCGTAAAAGAGTTAATCGACGCAATGGGCAAACCTGATTTTAGAGAAACCATTAAAACAATAATTCCGTTTGCTGTTGCCGATGGCAAAGCTGCGCTTACTTACGTAAGGAGTCATGCCGCCGAATATAATATAAAGCCGGATCAAATAGGTATCATCGGATTTTCAGCCGGCGCCACAGTTGCCGGCGCTTCAGCCTTTCGTTACACAGCGGCGAGCCGCCCCGATTTTGTTGCACCTATTTATGGTTATATTCCTGCTGAATGGCAGGACAGCATTAGACAAGATGCGCCTCCGATGTTCATAGCGGCTGCCTCCAATGATAACCTTGGGCTGGCACCACAGAGTGTTGCTCTTTATAGCAAATGGCTTGCGGCCGGGCACCCTGTTGAGTTGCACATGTATGTAAAAGGTGGCCATGGCTTTGGCATGCGCACACAAAATATTCCTACAGATACCTGGATCGAACGCTTTGGAGATTGGTTGAATACCGAAGGATTTTTAAAACCTTTAAAAGCTAACTGGATGTCGAAACTTACGCCTGAACAATTGCAGGAAATGAAAAGAAAGCAAGATGAGCAACAGCATAATGATTGGGCAAATTTAAAAAGATACCAGGAAGCAAATAAAACCTTGAAGAGCTCCACAGGCAAGCGTGTTGTGTTCATGGGTAATTCAATTACAGATGCATGGATCAATGCAGATTCTGCTTTTTTTGCAAGCAATAATTATGTTGACAGAGGAATAAGCGGGCAAACAACGCCGCAAATGCTGATTCGTTTCAGGCCGGATGTTATTGATCTCAAACCGGCTGTGGTAGTTATTCTTGCAGGCATAAATGATATTGCTGAAAACACCGGCCCAATGACGCTCGAAGAAACCTTTGGCAACATTGCGTCTATGGCGCAACTTGCGCGGTCCAGTAATGTTCGCGTAGTAATTTCTTCAGTGTTACCAGCTTTTGATTTTCCATGGCATCCCGGTTTAGCTCCTGCAGACAAAGTAATAAAGTTGAATGCGATGCTGAAAGATTATGCTTTGAAGAATGGATTCGTGTACCTCGATTATTTTTCTGCAATGAAGGATTCAAGAAATGGTTTGCCCGGAGCGATTTCCGGTGATGGCATTCATCCGAATCTTGCTGGTTATAAAATTATGGAGCCTTTGGCAAATAAAGCGATTGCAGATGCTATGAAACATAAATGATTTATTTTGACGCCTTGTTTTAATTGGGAAGATCAAAGGAAAATAAAGGTTAATAAAAGAAATATTTTCCTATGAATGGAGCGCCCAAATGAAAGGGAAAAAATAATGAAATCTTTTTTTAAGTGAGGTTAAAAATTGAATCAACAATAAAAGACACAATAGATTTTATTTTTTCAATTTTTTATGTTGGCATGTCAATTGTTATAAAATCCAAAAACTCGATATGCATAAAAATTTGATTATAGCAGCAACAATGTTAACGGGTGTTTTGGGTTATTTTTTATTAAGAAAAAAATATGGTGATCCCGAAAAGTATCTACGTTACAACCCAACTCCTAAAAACCATCATGTAACAAAAGCGTTTCCAAACGCAAAAAAACATGCCATGGATGGTGAAGTTTAGAAAAATTTTTCAATTTATTTATCAGGTTCAAACTGTTCTTCGAAAGAGCAGTAGATTACTGCATTAAATCATTTTACTGCCGCCGCTTTTGGCGGCAAACTATTCATGCGTCTGCGAAGGAAAAAATATTTAATTGTCAAGAAAAACAGATCTTATTTATTGAATAACGACCGCCTATGAGTAGCTATGCTACAAAGCAATTTTTACTTTCGAAAACAAGCATAATTTTCTAAAAATTAGTTACTTTTATTGATCATTTAAAATTCAAAAACTAAAATTATGTTTGATGAAATTCTTCAATTAGTAAAAGAGCATTTAGGAAACAATCCGGAAGTGGCAGCAGCGATCCCTGCTGATCAGCAAGATGCCGTGCATAATGAAATTGCAAATCACGTCACCAATAGTTTAACAACCCAACCCGCTGGCAACTCAGGAATGTTTGGAAACATTATGTCAAAACTGGAAAGCGGGGTTTCATCTGGAAGTCCAATGACGAGTGCTATCGAAGGCGGTTTGGTGAGTAGTCTTGCCAGCAAATTTGGCCTTTCCCCAGCCATTACCGGGGCTATTGCGGGAGCACTTCCGGGGTTGTTACAAAAATACGCAAACAAAAAGGCAGGCAATACTTAATAAAGTACGCGGTGTATATTTCGCCATAGTCAATTTATTAAATCGATTATTTATGGAGATCTTGCTTTTGAAGTGAGAAGCAAATGAATTTATAGGATATACTAAAAGTTTTTTCCGCAATGGGCTCAATGCTTTTATTTCCTTTTTTGCGGAATGCAATTAGGGTAATTACATTCCCAGGTTACACGAGCGCTGTGTATAATGTAAAAAGATAACCTTATTTTAAAGCAGCATCACTAATGCACTGCTAAATTTATTTCTTTATCGATAGGTTTGTCGAGTTCTATTATTTTGTTATCGAAGCGATTTCCCTTGAAGCAACAACCAAAATGCAGGGGAGCCTGGATCAATTCAAAGCGCGGGTTTTCGTTTATAGAATTTCGGCTATGCATCTGGGTTATACCGGAGGTTGAAGAGATTTGAACACGATACTGGCCGAACTACGAATAGACAAAGGAATAAATACTATTTAAATGGAATTGAAAAATAAAACGTGGAACCTTTGCCTGTTTCGCTATTTACCCCAATCTTTCCTTCATGCCGGTGAATAATTTCTTTTGAAATAAAAAGGCCAATACCAAATCCCGGGAATGTTTTTTCATCTTTTCCTTCAACCCTGTAAAACCGCTCAAAAATTCTTTCCTGGTCATGTTCGCTAATTCCAATGCCGAAGTCTCGTACAGCTACAACCAGGTTATTATTCCCGGCATGGCTTTCAATTTCTATTTTAAGAGAATTGGGCGAATATTTTATGGCATTTGTAAGAAAGTTAGTGATCACCTGGCTAATCCTTTCCCTGTCCGCATACAGTGTCATCGGTGCTGATTTTGAAAAAATAATTTCGTAGTTGGTATTAATATGTTTGATGTCATCAGTTACTTCCTGTATCAATTCATTTACTTCAAAATTTTCTTTCTTAAGGGTAAGGCTTCCGGATTTTATTTTTGAAAGATCCAGCAGGTCTGAAATAAGATTGGTAAGTTTTAAAACCTGCTTATCAATAACAGTAAGAGATTTTGCAAGAAAAGGATCATTAGCTTCACCATAACTAATCTGTAATAGCTGCGTATAGGCTTTAATGGAAGTAATGGGAGTTTTCAATTCATGGCTGGCAAGGCTAATAAAATAATCTTTTTGCTGATCCTGTTCTTTTATTTCCTGGATGTCTGTACTTGTTCCTACCCACATCTGTATGTTACCTGCCTCATCTCTTTGGGGAATAGCACGGCTCAATTGCCAACGGTACTCACCATCATGCCGGCGAAAACGGTGTTCAAATAAAAAGTCTTGCCCCGTTATAACAGATCGCTGCCAGGCTAATTTATTTTCACTTCTTTCGTCGGGATGAACAATTTGCAACCATTCGCTCGTTTCAAACTTTCCATTGGTTAAACCTGAATATTTATACACTGCCTGGTTGAAATAATTGAGGTTACCTTCTGCATCGCTTGTCCATACAAACTGTGGCATTGAATCAGCAAGCAACCTGAACTTTTCTTCATTTTCCTTTATGATGCGTTCAGCATGCTTTTGGCTGGTAATATCACGTGCAATTTTTGAAGCCCCAATAACATTTCCGCGACCGTCTCTTACAGGAGAAATGGTCAAAGAGATATCTAATATTCTTTTGTCCTTTGTAACGCGTTTAGTTTCAAAATGGTCAACCCTTTGGCCTTTTCTCAGACGGGCAAGTATATCAGGTTCCTCATTTATTCTATCAGCAGGAATTAATTTTGAAACCGGCTGTCCAATCATTTCATCAGCCGAATATCCGAATATTCTTTCTGCGCCGGTATTCCAACTGGTAATTATACCATTCAAATTTTTGCTGATGATTGCATCATCAGAAGAATGAACGATACCAGCAATTTCTTCTAATTTTGTTCTCGCCAACACTTGTGAACTAACATCGGCAACTGTTACTATTATTCCTGAAATTTTATTATCATTTTCAATTAGCGGATGATAAAGAAAATCAAAAAAGCCCACCGCTACCTTACCATGCCGTTTAACAGAAATAGGATATTCAATTCCATGGTAAGGAATTCCTGTATCTAAAACATGATCCAATAAGGCATGAACAGATTCCTCAACCTCCGGCAATGAATCGAACAAAGGTTTGCCTACAAATTCATTTTCCTCTTTATCTATCATTAACAAGTAAGCACTATTAGCCGTCTCTACAATAAACTCCCGCCCTTTTAAAATCACCATGCCTACAGGAGTTTGCCTCACTATATCCCGAAAACGTTCTTCGCTTTTTTTCAATTCGTCTTCTGCCTTTTTTTTATTGGTAGTTTCAATAACTGTAACCAAAACGCCACCTACGTCACCATTTTCTTGCCTGATGGGGCTGTAGGCAAAATCAAAATAGCAGTCCTCGATAAATCCATTCCGGTTTAATTGAAATAAAAAATCTGGGTGGTTAAAAGCCTCCCCTTCCATCACAGCATCAAACATCGGCTTAACAATGTGCCAAATTTCACTAAATGTTTCACGAGTACTTATTCCCAATGCATGGGGATGTTTTAAAGAACCAAGTATTGGGCGGTAACCGTCATTATATAATTGAATATACTCTCTGCCCCACGCTATATACATTGCGAAAGGATTATCAAGCATTACAGAAACCATTGTAAGCAGGCTCGGCGGCCAATCTTTCAGATTACCTAAAGGTGTTTTACTCCAATCTTTTTCACGGATAAGCGCTCCCATTTCGCCACCGTCAGAAATAAAGTGAAATTTTTCTTTTGATGAAGTTTTAATAGCTGGATGATGCATGCTAAATTATCGTTGAAATGTGCTGTAAGTTATATTAAACGATAATTATATTTATAAAAATATTCATTTAAAAAAATCCATTTAAAAAATAATAAATATCCTTGGATTATAGAGATTTGAAAATTGTACTGCGTAAACAGCGCAGCACAAAAGATTCAAAATTGCATCACGAAAATCTCTTATACCTGGATGAACAAAAGAACTTCGTTCCGTAAAGCCATCCGTAGCGCTAACTGTGCAATCGGTATGTCGACAATGTGTAATCGTTTTTTATTTTCTGACCTTCCCCAGGTCATCATCGGGTGAAATAAAAGAATGACATGTAACGATAAAATTCTTTCAATAAAAGATTATTAAGCCCTGATTTTTGAATCAAATTTAAGTTAAACATCCGGTGACCGTAAAGCAATTCAAATGCTTTTCTAAATGATCTTTATTGAATAATCAATGGCTTCACAAATTTTATATTGCTACTTTCAACTTCTATTGAATAGATACCTGCAGCCATCTTTGGAAGATTCATTGTCTGCACGCTATTCCCTCCGGCATGTTCAACACTTTGTTTTATAACTAACTGTCCCTGCTGATTAAACAGGCTCACTATATAATTATCTTTTTTAAGATTTTGTAGTTCAAATGTTAGTTGTTGATTTTTTATAACCGGGTTGGGATAGACAGAAAATCCTTCTTTGCCTTTGCCATAATAAATCCGGACGATGGAGCTGTATATTGGTTTTCCATCTTTATTTAATGCATTTATTCTATAAAAATTGTTTCCTGGTAAAGGTGATACATCTGCCAGGCTGTAAGTAATTGCGGTGCTACTTCCGTCAGCTATTTTTTGCCCTATAGCATTAAATATGGTTCCATTTGCAGAACGTTCTACAAAATATCTATCAATATTTAATTCAGCCGCAACCTTCCACTCCACCGCAACAAATGAATTTTTTTCATATGCTTTTATGCCGACAAATTGCAATGGCAATGTATGTAATCCTGCAAGATCCGTTTGGTTATTGGTAACATTAGGCGTTGTGGTAAACCCAAATAGAACGGGATCCGTAAGGCCATTTATTTTTACAGTGTTACCGGTAGTTGCTGACGGGCTAACATTTACCGCTATAATAAAATAACCTGCACTGCCAATGGGATTAATGGTTGATATTGGAATACTGTAGGTATGCCCCGATGCAAATGTTGCTACTGCATTATTAACTAAGCTGCTTCCTGATATAGTTGCCGCTGTTGAGTTGTAATAAATTGAAACAACGGTAAGATCATTGGCGTCGAATGTTCCGTTTAAGGTGAATTGAATATTGTTGACATTTACTGGTTCTGTCGCAACTGACATTTGCGTAACATAAACAATATCGTTATTGGTACCAGCACTAAAATTATTTGCTGCAACTGCTGATGTTGTAAGCGTAATGTCCGATGCCTGTATGGTTTGTTTACCTGCTGCATTGCTTTGGCTGTTGATAATATTTGGGCTTGTTGTAAATCCAAAAACAACCGGGTTTGTTGCTCCATCTATTTGTATCGTATTATTATCAGTTGCTGAAGAACTTACATTCACCGCTATAATAAAATAACCTGCACTGCCAATGGGATTGCTGGTTGATATTGGAATACTGTAGGTATGCCCCGATGCGAAAGTTGCTACTGCATTGTTAACTAAGCTGCTTCCTGATATAGTTGCTGCTGTTGGATTGTAATAAATTGACACTACGCTGAGATCGTTGGCATCAAGTGTTCCGTTTAACGTGAACTGAATATTGTTGACATTTACCGGCTCTGTCCCTACATTCATCTGGGCTATATATACAATGTTGTTGTTGGTGCCCTGGTTTATATTCCCCGCGGCAAGTGTTGACGTCGTTAAGGTAATGTCCGATGCCTGTATGGTTTGTATCCCGGCTACATTGCGTTGGCTGTTGATAATATTTGGGCTGGTTGTAAATCCAAACACAACCGGGTTTGTTGATCCATCTATTTGTATTGTATTGTTATCAGTTGCTGAAGAACTAACATTCACCGCGATGATAAAATAACCTGCACTGCCAACGGGATTGCTGGTTGATATTGGAATACTGTAAGTATGCCCCGATGCAAATGTTGCTACTGCATTGTTAACTAAGCTGCTTCCTGATATAGTTGCTGCGGTTGGGTTGTAATAAATTGAAACTACGCTGAGATCATTGGCATCGAGTGTTCCGTTTAAGGTGAACTGAATATTGTTGACATTTACCGGCTCTGTCCCTACATTCATCTGGGATACATATACAATGTTGTTGTTGGTTCCCTGGTTTATATTAGCCGCTGCAAGTGTTGACGTCGTTAAGGTAATGTCCGATGCCTGTATGGTTTGCGTTCCGGCTGCATTGCTTTGGCTGTTGATAATATTTGGGCTCGTTGTAAATCCAAATACAACCGGGTTTGTTGATCCATCTATTTGTATCGTATTGTTATCAGTCGCTGAAGAACTTACATTCACCGCGATGATAAAATAACCTGCACTGCCAATGGGATTGCTGGTTGATATAGGAATACTGTAAGTATGCCCCGATGCAAATGTTGCTACTGCATTGTTAACTAAGCTGCTTCCTGATATAGTTGCCGCGGTTGGATTGTAATAAATTGAAACTACGCTGAGATCGTTGGCATCAAGTGTTCCGTTTAACGTGAATTGAATATTGTTGACATTTACTGCGCCAACAGTTACTCCCATTTGTACGATGTACACGATGCTGTTATTACTCCCCTGGTTTATATTTCCTGCCGCAAGCGTTGTAGTAGTAAGTGTAACATCCGCATAAGATTTATTATTCAAAGAAACAAGGACAAACCCTAAAAAAAGGATTATAAATTTCTTGAAATGGATACTTCTCCGGTTAAAAATATTTGAAAAAAAATTGCATTGTTGAAATAAAAAACCAGTAATGGCAGGAAAATATAATTTTTTCATTTTCTGAATTTTTAAGAAAATTAATTCTCTGAAATCAGTTTCCACGCCATTATTTATTAAGTGGCAACACCTATTTATTTAATGGAAATTTGAAAAAGATGAAGGATAAAATCAGCTCAAAAAATTACGGTGGCTTCCCCTTCTTTGTTCAAAAAGTTAAAACAAAAATGTCAGCGCAATTTAGAAAACCTGTGACTTATGTAAGGCTTTTCTTTTAATCTGTAATGCTTTACATTTTCATTAAACCAAATTTTGCACAATCACTATTTCTTATCGCCTGTTGCTTTTACAAAAATGCTGTTGTGGCAAAAAAAATAAAATATGATTATAAATACAGTTAAGGCTCACGGTGACTTTGCAGAATTAGAAAAATCAAAAGTTCATATTGTGGTCGAAATTATTGAATATATGCCCAATGCCGTGGTAAGTAAAACGATCATCAAAAAGACTACAGGCAATATAACTGTTTCTTCATTTGACGCAGGTGAGGAACTGGCAGAAAAAACATGTCCGTTTGATAATTACATTCAAATTATTGACGGGGCTGCCGAGCTTACCATTGAAGATAAAGAATATAAGTTAATGTTAGGCGAAGCAATTATTATTCCTGCTCATGCCAAACATCATTTCAACGCCAATGTTCAATTCAAAATGATTTCTACAATCATCAAAAGTAGTTATGAAGGTTGATCAAATAATTGCCTGGTAATCTTAATTTTATTTTTCTGATTGGTTCGTTTGCCTTTTTTTTCCTGTCATCAAGGAGTTCCAGCCCTAATTTAAGAAGGCTTTCCTTTAAGTTGTCATTTTGATATTGCGTAATATCTTAAAGTATTTCAACCATACCAGGATCAATAATCACATATTTCAATCCGGCTTTTTTCAACTCTTTCATCACCACCATTTTGCAACGCAGGCTTATCATGTCTTTGATTTAAAGGTTCATACTGCTTGTTATTTAAAGCATTTCCGGGATAATGCTGCCGGGCGTTGCATAATGTTGGTGAAGGCAGTTTGTCGAACCTGAATGTATCTCTTCCCGAAGTCATAAAACGAGGGGTTTTTTATTTCAATGCAAATGATACATTTTTTAAATGTGTGAATGATGTAACCTTTATCGACCCATGTGTAACAATACCGGATGGCATGTTGCGACCTTTGTTTCCATCATATATTTTAATTGATTATATCTGTAACCCAGGAGGCCCACAATGAAAAGTATATGTTGAAACATCCTTCAGTTAAATATAAATACTAGAAAAAATTCCAAACAAAAAATAGTATTACAAAATGATAGCAAAATGTTCAATCTGTTACTACTTTGCCGATCGGTTTACAAGCCGATCCTTCTTCGACTTTTGTAGCTTTGCAGCCGGGCGCCCTGGATGAAAAGAAAGATTAAGAATAAAAATAAATAAATTGATAGAAGATGGAACACGCTTTTAAAATAGGAGATCATGTAAAATGGAATTCTGAAGCCGGCTATGTATCAGGCAAAATTATAAAAATACATACTGCGGATTTTGATTATAAAGGCTATACACATCACGCCACTAAAGAAGATCCTCAGTATGCCATACAAAGCGACAAGACCGATCATGTGGCGGTTCATAAAGGGAAAGCACTTACGAAATTGAGTAAATAAATATTCACCTCCTTGTCACCCTTTAGGGGATAGGGGCAAAATACATAATCATGGAAATAAAAAACAATGAATCTACAGAGTTAAGGCCAGAAGGAGCCCGGTTAATGGATGCTCCATTTGTAAGTATGGACATTCCGGAATTTATAAAACAATTAAAAGCTGAGGCTACATGGGAAACCAGCGACCGCAATGCCATGACGGTTTATAAAACAAATGGAATGCGTATTGTACTAATTGCATTGCATGAAGATGCTGTATTAAAAAAACATAGCGCCGATGGCATTATAAGTGTGCAGGTACTTGAAGGAGAAATAAATTTTAGTACAGATGACCAATCAGTGGTAATAGGAAAAGGCCAGATGATTGCTTTACATAAAGGATTACCACATAGTGTAAAAGCAATAAAAGAAGCAGTGTTTTTATTAACGCTTACAACAACTTTGGAAGCATAAAATTTGCTTGCGGGTGCGGGAAATTATGGGTAATAGTTTTTATAGGCTTGATATATGCTATTTCTTTTAATGCTATAATAAGTGACTTTAAAAAATGAATGATATGAATACCATCAGTTGTTTATTCCTTGATATGGGCGGCGTGCTTCTTTCAAACGGTTGGGGACAAGATTTCAGGCAAAAAGCTGTAGATAAATTTCATCTTGATAAAGAGGAAATGGAAGATAGGCACAGCATCATGTTTGTTACTTATGAAGAAGGAAGAATAACATTAGATGAATATCTCGACCGGGTTATCTTTTATAAAAAGCGTGATTTTACTTTCAATGAATTTCGTGATTTCATGTTTTCGTTAACGACTCCCAATGGAGAAATGATTGCTTTCATAAAAAAAATAAAACAGCAATATGGTTTAAAAATAGTTGCCGTAAGCAATGAAGCAAGAGAACTGAATGCATACAGGATAAATAGGTTTGGGTTGAATACATTCATTGATTTTTTTATTTCCTCCTGCTATGTTCATATAAGAAAACCAGATGCAAATATTTTCAGGCTGGCGCTTGATACAGCCCAGGTATCGCCGGAGGAGGTAATATATATTGACGATGTTCAAATGTTCGTGGACATCGCTACAGATTTAGGCATCAAAAGTATTCGGCACACTGACTGTTTATTAACTTAGAATACATTATCATCCATGGGTCTTCAGGTGGAGCAAAACAAAATGATTTATGGGTAACGAGGAATGCATATTAACCATTAACGGCGGATCTTCCAGCATTAAGTTTGCTTTATATAAAACGGGCAATTCGTTAGAACAATTGTTTAGTGGAGTGATAGAAAATATCGGAACTAAAAAAGCAACACTCAATTTTAATAATACGGTTGATCAACAAGAAAATAGCATTGATTTTGAAGCGGCCGATCATGACCAGGCTGCAAATCATTTGATTGACTGGCTTGAGAAACAAAAACACTTTGATTCAATCAAAGCTATTGGTCATCGTATAGTTCACGGTATGAAACATACGGAGCCTGAAATTATTTCTCCTGGATTATTGCATGAATTAAAAAAGATCAGCGCTTTCGACCCTGAACATTTACCCGAAGAAATTAAATTGATAGAAGTATTTAGCAAGCGTTACCCTTCATTAAAACAGGTAGCCTGTTTTGATACTTCCTTCCATACTTCTATGCCAACCGTTGCGAAATTATTATCCATCCCACGCCACTTTTATGAAAAAGGGATTCAGCGATATGGTTTTCATGGTCTCTCTTATGCGTACCTCTTAGAAGAACTTAAACGTATAGCCGGAGATGAAACAGCCAAGGGCAAAATAATTTTAGCACACCTCGGTAATGGCGCAAGTCTTGCAGCAGTAAAGGATGGAAAAAGTATGGACACAAGCATGGGTTTTACGCCAACATCAGGCTTGCCAATGAGCACACGTACCGGTGATCTTGACCCCGGAGTTGCATGGTATTTAATGCAGTTTGAAAAACTCAATCCAAAGCAGTTTAGTCATTTAATTAATCACGAATCTGGTTTGTTGGGCATATCAGAAACAAATGCTGATATGCGGGAACTAATGAAAATTGAAGACTCAGACAACCGTGCTAAAGAAGCCATCGAATTGTTTTGTTATCAAACAAAAAAATGGATCGGTTCATTTGCTGCTGCACTTGGGAGCCTGGATACATTGGTATTTTCAGGTGGCATTGGCGAACATTCGCCGGAAGTTCGAAGTAAAATATGCGATGGTCTTGAGTTTTTAGGAATTGAATTAGATGAAATAAAAAATATGAATAATGAATCTATTATTTCTACTGAGATAAGTAAAGTGAAGGTTCGCGTTATTAAAACAAATGAAGAATTGATGATAGCAAAAATGGTTTGCGAAGTTTTGAATTACTCACTTAAAAGTGAAGGCGTGAGCATACAATAAAATTGAAATCAAATGTGTGAATGATGTAACTATTAGCATTAATTGTGTAACATATAAGGATGCGAAAGTGACTACCTTTTGATGTACAAAACAATCTAAAAAAATTAAAATGAAAAAATTACAAACAATAGCCGGACAATGGCATTGTGTACACTGTTCGCTGCATGCCAGTCTGCATCAGC
>JBBRSV010000019.1:0-52173 GCA_038245055.1 Chitinophagales bacterium
GCAGGGCATCCACTATATGTTGGTGTTATGAAGACCTCAACCTCCGGATGGTTAATCTTTACATCTCTTACAATCCCCAAATCTATTATTGATATAACGGGAATTTCAGGATCATATACTTTGCCAAGTGCCTCCCAAACTTCCTTTTCCGAAATATTTATAAAGGTATCTTGCATAAATTATCAAGTCAAAAATTTACCATTCGCAACCAGGATAAGCCCTTTGTAAAAACTGCATTTCCGCGAGGATATAACCGAGATGCTCCGAATGAAATCCACTCTTGCCACCCTTCTGCATCCACACATTTTCATCCCGCGAGGTTGAAAGCGTTGCCTCACAAAGTATCACAGCTATTTTAATGTCCCAATCATTTTTTATTTCACTAACGTCTACGCTTATCCTTTTTTTGATCAGTAGGTTTTCATAAGAAGCGGCTTCAAAAATTTCTCCGGTGTAAGGCCATAATTCTTCTAAGGCGATTTCCATTCGACGGTGACTTTCCTCCGTTCCATCACCCATGCGTACAACCCACTCACTACTCCATCGCAAATGATAAGTAACTTCTTTAAGAGATTTTTCGGCAATTGCTGCTATTTGTGAATCAGTAGATTCTTTCAGCTTTTGGTATAAATAGAACTGGTAGGTGCTAAAAAAAAATAACTTTAAAATTGTTTGAGCCCAATCACCATTCGGTATTTCAGTGATCAACAAATTTTTAAACTCACGGGCGTCTCTTAAATAAGCAAGTGTGTCTTCAGTTGTTTCATCCCCTTTTATCACCGCTGCATACTGGTAAAAATTTCTTGACTGGCCAATTAAATCAAGGGCGATATTACTAATGGCTATATCCTGTTCAAGCATCGGTCCGTGGCCAGTCCATTCGCTTAAACGATGGCCCATTATTAGGCTGTTATCAGCAAGATGAAGACAATAATTAAATAGGTTATTCTCCATGCGTTTTACATGTGTTTTAGCTCTTCAGGTAAATTATAAAATGTAGGATGGCGATATATTTTGTCATTTGCGGGTTCGTAAAGGCTTGCAGCATCATCAGGATTAGTGGAGTGAACATATTTTGACTCTACCACCCAAATGCTCACACCTTCCATTCTACGGGTGTAAACATCCCGCGCGTTTTCAATCGCCATTTGTGCGTCTGCAGCATGCAGGCTACCTGCATGTTTATGGTCAAGCCCCTGCTTGCTCCTTATAAAAACTTCCCATAAAGGCTCTTGTTGATTCATTTTTATTTTTTTAACAAATTATACCGATGTAGATTTAAAATTATCACCAATGCCAACTCAATATATTCAAGGGTTAAAGTACAATTTCGGCCACACGGGAAATCTTCTTTTTATCTGCATAAGCAAGGGCGGCCTCTCTTACCCAGGCTCCGGTTTCATGTGCACTAACCCTTGCGGTTAAACGCTCTTTATTACATGGGCCGTTTCCTTTCACGACGTTCCAAAATTCATCCCAGTTTATTTCACCAAAATCGAAATGCTTTCTTTCTTCATTCCATTTTAATGCGGCATCAGGAATGATTAACCCAAGAATGTCCGCTTGTTCTTTACAGATGTCTACAAACTTTTGCCTCAGTTCATCGTTGGTAAATCTTTTAATTTTCCACCGCATGCTTTGGGCGGTATGTGGGGATGCGTCATCATTCGGCCCAAACATCATAAGGCTGGGCCACCACCACCTGTTTAAAGCATCCTGAGCCATTTTTTTTTGTGCCTTGCTGCCTTTGCAGAGTGTAAGTAAAATTTCAAACCCTTGTCGCTGATGAAAACTTTCTTCTTTACAAACTCTTATCATAGCGCGTGCATAGGGTCCGTAAGAAGCGCGGCACAAAGGCACCTGGTTCATAATTGCTGCTCCATCTACCAGCCATCCAATAGTGCCAATATCTGCCCAGGTTAGTGTAGGATAATTAAAAATAGAAGAATATTTCGCCTTGCCGCTTAATAACTGGTCAGTCATTTCTTCCCGTGCTATTCCCATGGTTTCAGCGGCTGCATATAAGTATAAACCATGGCCGGCTTCATCCTGCACCTTGGCGAGTAACGTTGCCTTGCGTCTTAAAGATGGCGCGCGGGTTATCCAGTTTGCCTCGGGGAGCATGCCAACAATTTCGCTATGTGCGTGCTGGCTTATTTGGCGAATGAGTGTTTTTCTATAATCATCCGGCATCCAATCCTTAGGTTCTATTTTTACTTCACGGGCAACTTTATCGTCAAATATTTTTTGTAATTGTTCTGTCGGCATCGTAATAAGTTAATCTCCAAAGTTACCAATTTGAAAATATAAAAACTAACAGTTGTTAGTTAAATTCACGTTGACATTTTCCAGTTTATGACTTAACATCAAAATCAATTACAACTTTTTTACTGCGAGGGTGCGACTGGCAAGTTAAAATAAAACCAGCGGCTACCTCTTCCGGCTCTAATCCATAATTTGCTTCCATTTCAACTTCCCCTTCAATAATTTTTGCTTTACATGTAGTACATACGCCGCCCTTACACGAAAAGGGTAAATCCGCACCTTGCGCCAGCGCCTCATCTAAAATATTATTGCTGTTGTAATCTAATTGAAAATCAAAACTGCGCCCGTCCAGCTTCACTGTTATCGCACTCCCTTCTTCTTCAGCAGGCTTTTTTATTTTAAAAAACTTCTTCGTTTTTCTGTCGGGCGTAGTAAATAATTCGAAATGGATCTTGCTTTTATTAATTTCTTTTTCTTCCAAAAAATCTTTAACGGTAAAAATCATTTTTTCCGGCCCGCAAATAAAAAATTCATCAACAGATAAAAATTCAACCAGGTTAGAAAATTGCCTGCATTTTTCAGCATCAATTCTACCATGATTAATATCCGCATCTGTTCTTTCCCTGCTTAGAACATAAAAAATGCTAAGGCGTTGCAGATAGATGTCCTTTAAATTTTCCAAGGCTTCTTTAAAAATTATGGA
This sequence comes from Chitinophagales bacterium, assembly GCA_038245055.1. Lineage (GTDB taxonomy): Bacteria > Bacteroidota > Bacteroidia > Chitinophagales > Chitinophagaceae > Ginsengibacter. The sequence goes on from JBBRSV010000019.1 coordinate 2,969, forward strand.
AGAAACATTTTTGTTTCCATATAGAAGCGTGATGGTGCTTTTTGGCTCAACCTGTAAAATAGTTTTTATGATGGAAATCACTGGTGTTATTCCGCTGCCCGCAACGAAAAAAACGTAATTTTTAATGTTAGAAACATTGACTTCAGTAAAGAAATTTCCTGTAGGAGGCATTATATCAAGCATGTCTCCAACCTTTAGGTTTTCATTCGCAAAAGTGGAAAATGCACCGTCGCGAACTTTTTTCACTGCAATGCGCAATTCATTATCCGAAGGACTGGTACAAATGGAATACGAGCGCCTTATTTCTTCTCCGTCAATCGTGGATCTGATTGTAATATTTTGTCCTTGCGTGAAGAGAAAATCCTTTTTTAATTCGTTGGGGATGTCAAAAGAAACAGAAACGCAATCGATCGTTTCTTTGCGTACATCCTTTACTGTTAGTTTATGAAAATGTAATGCCACTTTATGCCTTATTTATTTTTTAGTCCTCCTATTAAAATTTTAACCATATTTTCTTCAAGCAATTTTGCGTCGATTTTTTTACTGGATTTTTGCCATCCTTCAATTCCATTTATTGCAGATAAAATAATGAGAACGCCGACATTGGGATTGATAATTGTGATCTCCTTTTTATCGATTCCCTTTTGTAAGATTGCAGCTATCCGTGACCGGTAGTTTCTTCGTTGGTTTTTAAAATCTGCCAGGTAAGGCTCCGGCAGGTGCTTCCACTCGTGATCAGAAATATATACGCTTTCATATTCATCTACCATCATCAATATATGAAAGCGAATTAAATGCTCAATCTTTGATAAATAGGGATCAGAATTTAATTCAATTTCCCTTAAATAGCCCGTGAAAAGGCCTGCAATTCTGAAACAGATATCTTTTAAAATTTCGTTTTTGGAATGTATATGATTATACAGGCTGGGAGCTTCTACCCCGATAGCTTCAGCAATGTCGCGCATGGAAGTAGCAGGAAAACCCTTTTTCCTAAATAGTGCAGAAGCTTTTTGTGTAATGACGTCTTTCTTAGAACTATTTTTCGCCGGGATAATTTTTGCCATAGCTGCAAATCATTTCGCCAAAACTAACACTTATTAGTTTTTGTAGCAGACAACCAAAGGTAATTTTAGGACGTTTGGCTTTTAATTTATCTAAAGATTATGCGACTATTATCATTTTCGCGATGATAACGGGATAAGAATAATTAATTTTGCGCATTAAAGATTTTTAAAAATGCAGCTGCAAAAAGTAGACAAAGTAGAATCCATTTCACCGGAAGACTTTAAAAAAAATTATTACCTGCCTAAAAAGCCGTTAGTAATTACCGGGCTCGCAAAAAAGTGGCCGGCATATAATAAGTGGACCTGGGATTATTTTAAAGATATAGTGGGAGATAAAAAAGTTGGACTTTATAACAATATAAAAAGCGATGCTTATACGCCTATAAATACGGCCGATGATTATAAAACTTTTAGTGAGTATGTTGATATGATACGAAGCGGGCCTGCAGCGTGGAGGATTTTTCTATTTAATATTTTTGATCACGCACCCCAGCTAATTAAAGATTTTACATGGCCGGAGGACCTCATGAAAGGCTATGTGAAAAAATACCCGATGTTATTTACGGGTGGACAAACATCCATAACGCATATGCATTTTGACATTGATCTTTCTCACATACTGCATACCCAGTTTGCGGGACGAAAAAAGGTATTGTTATTCAGGCACGAGGAGCAGCATAAATTGTATCGTAAGCCTTTTGAAGTATTAAGCCTGGCCGATTTTTCCAATTACGATCAGAATTCCGGCAACCCTGATTATGAGAAATTTCCGGCGTTAAAATACGCGAAAGGTTACGAATTAATTCTGGAACATGGTGACACTTTATTTATGCCTGCAGGGTATTGGCATCACATGGAATATATTGATAGTGGCTTTGCGATGAGCCTGAGAGCGATGCAAAGCACAGTGTCCGGAAAGGCAAAAGGTGTTTGGAATTTATTTGGCATGCGCAGTATTGATACCCTGATGAAAAAGACAAAGCCCAAATGGTGGTATAATTACAAAATAAAAAAAATAGATAAGCTTGCTGCCGCGGAAATAAGAAAAAATCCTAATTAATTGCGGGAAAATTCTTTTTATTGGGAATTAGTATTAATTTAGCATCCCATCCTTTCTTCCTTTTCCTATTAAAAAAAGCCCGGTCTCATAAAACCCAATAGCCTAAAATCAAGGTAAAATTCAATTAAATTAATATCCTCCTTCAAGTTATTCTCAAGAAATTTTGAATCTTTTCTTGTGGTTTCAGAGGTAAGCAAGGCCGGTGATTTTTATCACTGGCCGTTTTTTTTAAGGAAGCTTATCACTCCGTTATACAAGCTTTTATTCCAAAGATTGATTAATAAATTTCACTAAACCCAGCAGGCCTTTAAACGCATGAATAACTTCTTTTTCCAATGCTGGCGTTGTTAGGAGTTTATCTGCGATTGGCCTTGTAGCTACAAAATTCTTTAATCTCAAAAACGCAGCGGCAGGATTTTCTTTGTCGTAACCTTTCGGAACATTTACGAGCATTTGGCCTGGATTGGTTTCGAGGCCGTCTGGATATTGCTTTTCAAAAGAGGGTGCAAAAATTATTTTCTTAAACTCTGGCAGGCAATAATCAATTTCCTGTCTCACTTTTTGCAAGTCTGGCGGAGTAGGCATCCACAAGCCACCGCCGGCAAAACTTTTTCCACCGGGTTCCAAATGAAAATAATATCCAGCAAATTTAGATTTTTTGCCGCCGTTATTGAAGGAGGCGCCCATGCCGGTTTTGTAGGGAGTTTTATCTTTTGAAAATCTTATATCACGGTTAATACGGAAGGTGCAATTCTTCACCTCCAGGCTTTTAATATCACTATCGAATGCTGAAATGCCTTTTATAAGTTGCTGGACAAAATGTTCAAAATCAATTTTTGTAGCAAGATATTTTTCCTTGTTATTATCGAACCAGGGCTTATTATTATTCTTTTTAAGCTCTTTTAAAAAAGAGACTGTCTTGGATTGAAACATTGAGAATGTAAGGCCAGGTATTTTTTATTAAGAAAATAATTTATTCAGCACTTCCCCAGTTTTCTCCGCTTTTTATTCTGTAAATGGTCATCTCACTTACTTTATATTTCTCAGCTATTTGTTTATAGGTGAGTTTGCGGCGTGGATTTTCGATAAGGGCTTTGATCGCTTTTACCTGCGTTAAAGACAGTTTTAAACCTTTTGTTCTTGAATGCTGAACTTTTTTGTAGGCTATTTTATCAGGGCTTTTTTGTTGATGGGCGCTTACATCCTTTTGAGAAGCCCACTTAAGGTTCTTTACTTTGTTATCAGTTTTATCATGATTAACATGAATAACAAATTTATCTTTTGGAGAATCTTTCTTGATGAAAAGTTTAGCGACCTCACGGTGAAAATAGATGGTTCCATTGCTACCGTTAATGTGGAGGTTAAGCGTTTTATAACCGGAGGTAAGGGAGCCATCCAATAACTTGCCATCTGCGTTTACGTCTTCATAATAACTCGCAGCTCTTCCGTGTGAAGATATGGCGTACTTTTTTCTCAAAAGTTTCCAACCTTTAAACTGTAATTGTTTCCAGATTTCGCCGTTAATTTTTTTGATCATGATCATGGATTTGAAATAAAGTTACAAAACTATGTTTGGATCATGTCTATTAAATCTTGTTCCTTTATTATTTTAATTGATTTTATTTTCTTTGCCTTTTCAAGTTTGCTGCCTGCAGCATCGCCGGCTACAAGATAATTGAGATTGTTACTAACGGTGGAAAGCAACAAGCCACCGTTATCTTCAACAAGCTTTTCTGCCTCGCTTCTTTTTAGAGTAGGTAACGTGCCGGTAAATAAAAATGTGTTTCCTGAAAAAATGCCTTCTTTCTTTTCAACTTTATCTCCGTTTAAATTTAATCCAATATCCCCAAGATTTTTAATAATTGTAATATTATCATCATTGTGAAAAAATTCAAAAATGCTCTCGCCTACTTTGCTTCCGATATCTTTTAATTGTTGCAATTCTTCTAAAGAAAATTGCTGAAGCTCAAGAATGTTTTTTACGCTTTTGCCCAAAGTTTTTGCAGTAGCTTCTCCCACATACCTTATGCCCAGTCCGAATATTAGCCTATGCAGGCTTTGATTTTTTGAATTTTCAACGGCCTTGCGAAGATTAGTTATTGACTTTTGGCCGAATCCTTCCAGCTTCGAGATTTCATCATATTCAAGGGCATAAATACCGGGAATATTTTTGAGAAAACCGAGCGAATAAAACTTACGAATGTTTGATTCTCCAAGGCTACGTATATCCATCGCATCTTTACTTACAAAATGTATAATACGCTCTACCACCTGTGCTTCGCAATTAATATTAATGCATCGCCAAACCGCTTCGCCCTCAGGCTTCACTAAAAGATCTTCGCATACAGGACAGTTAGTCGGAAAAATTATTTTCTTTTCTTTGCCCGTTCTTAATTCCGGCAATGATTTTACAATATAAGGAATTACATCGCCTGCTCTTTCTACAATAACAGTATCGCCTATCCGCAGATCTTTTTCTTCAATTACGTCAGCGTTGAACAATGAAATGGAAGATACTGTGACACCTCCGATGTGAACAGGTTCAATTTTAGCAACTGGCGTAATGGAACCTGTGCGGCCCACCTGGAAATCAACTTTATCCAGCCGCGATGTTGCCTGTCTTGCCTTGAATTTGAATGCCATTGCCCACCGAGGATGATGTGTGGTACTTCCTGTTTGTTGTTGCAATTCAACATTATTTATTTTTATTACCAGGCCATCTATTTCATAGGGCAGCTCATCTCTTTTTACTTCAAACTCTTTGCAAAATTCAACGACCTCTTCAATACTGTTACAAACTTTTTTTTCGTTGGCGGGTGTTTTAAAACCAAGCGCTGAAAGCATTTGTAACGATCCTGCATGGGTAGCTAAAAGCTTATCGCCTTTTGATTTGCCCGCTTTGCTGAGTTTTATAAAGCTAATGTGATATAATATCGCCTCAAGTTTTCTTTTTCTTACAGCGGCCGGGTCTTTCATTCTAAGCGAACCGGCAGCAGCGTTGCGTGGATTAGCAAGCGGAGCTATGCCTTCTTCGGTAAGCATTTTATTATATTGCCTGAAATTTTCTTTAGTCATCAACACTTCACCGCGTATCTCTATCGTGTCAATGCCATACTCTGAAAATTTCGCGGATAGTGGAATGGAACCTATTTGTTTTATATTAAAAGTGATATCATCGCCGGCGACACCATCGCCTCTCGTTGCGCCTCTTACTAACATATCGTTCTCATAAATTACTGAAATGCTGGCCCCATCAAATTTTGGCTCAACGCTGTAAATTATCTCGCTGGCATTTACCAATCCCCGCACTCTTTTATCCCAATCAACGAGGTTCTGGGCGTTGTAGCTATTTTCAAGACTAAGCATCGGAACGCGATGCGGAACAGTTACGAACTCCTTATTTAGGCTGTTTCCAACGCGTTGCGTCGGCGAGTCTGAAGTAATTAAAGATGGATTTTCACTTTCAAGTTTTTCCAATAATTTATATAAAAGATCATATTGCTCATCTGAAATAAGTGAATCGTTCAGGATATAATATCTGTATTCATGAAACCTGAGAACATCTCTCAAATCATCAATTGCGTCCGTGCCTTTCAGCAAATGGTTCGTTAGTGATTGTAGCTCCTTGGTTTGTTCTTTATCGTACATGAATATAATTTAATGCAAAAATAAAAAGAGTAATCTGTTGTTTTTTAAATTAAGAAAATAGCGCCGCACAAAAAGTATTTAATTTTTTTCCCCCTCTCATATAGCAATTTATAATTTCCCAAGAAATCATTCTTTCCTAAAAATATATTTTAATGACTTGATCGAAAGTTTAAAATAATGTGTTTATATTACACAATATAATTTGCTGGATATGAAGAAAGTTTTACTTATTTCTTTTGTCATTCTACTTGCGTCCAAAACTTTTTCTCAATTACTATCCTGGAGTCCGGCTTTTGTGCAAGAGACAAGCAGTCGATTTGTAATCACTTTGTACACGACAAACGGAAAATCCGGTTATGCCTATTCTGATGACATAAGCGCCGGTGCCTCATCAGTTTATTATCATTGTTTGAAAAGTGTAGATAAAGACTCAAATCTTAAATTGACTGGAGTACTCAAAATAAAATTTTTAGTAAATGGAAAATTGGCGAAAGTGCACTTGTATGCTTATCCTGATTGAAACGCAGCAAACGCAAAGTATAAAAGTGGTTAAAGGACATTATTGAGTATTTTTTTTGTAGATATACAGCAGATCTTATTTGTAATAATTCATTTTCTACAATCGAAATCGTTTTTTATGGCAGCAATATCAAAAGATAATTCTACCAAAAATATTAAGACTTTCAAGGCAATCCAGTCTGAAGTGCAAAGTATAAACCGCGTTGCTTTGTCAGTCGATTGCGTAATTTTTGGGTTTGACGAAAGCAAGTTGAAGGTTTTATTAATTCGCTCCGATTTAAAAAAATACCAAAGTAAATGGTCGTTGCTTGGCGATCTCGTTAAGCCGGAAGAAGACCTGGATGCTGCCGCGTACCACATATTAAAACAACGAACAGGGTTACACGATGTTTTTTTAGAACAGGTGCATACATTTGGCGAGGTAAGCCGTCACCCTGCAGGAAGAGTTGTAACTGTTGCCTATTGCTCACTTATTAATATTCAACATCATCGAATAAAAATTTTGGATAACGAATTACATTGGCATGAGATAGAAAGTGTAACAGAACTTGCTTTTGACCATCAGAAAATTTTTGAAACCTGTTATCAATGGCTTCAAAAAAGGGTTCAGGAACACCCGCTTGGGCTCAACCTGCTTCCCAGTAAATTTTCTTTAAGAGAACTTCAGAACCTCTACGAATCTATTTTAAATCTAAAGCTTGACAGAAGAAATTTCAGGAAGAAATTTTTTGCTATGGATTTTTTGGTAGACTTAAATGAAGATGAACAAAACGTTCCCCACCGGCCAGGCAAGCTTTATAGGTTTGACTATGAGAAGTACGAAAAAAAGAAAAAAACCTGGTCTGGTATCGATTTTTAAATTTATAATATGATGGCGCGAAATTTTTCCTTTAATGTAATTGATGAATCCTATCATAAAAAATGCATGGAATATGGCAGGATTTGCAAGACAACTTAACATTACTAAAAAGAAAATATAACAAGCCGATGCTCGTTGCGGAATACTCTCAACTAAAAAAGGAAGTAAACAAAATTGCGTTTACGCTTGATGGTGAGGGACCGAAGGAACTTTTATTTGGAAACCGCTGATTGCCTGGGAATCTATTTTTGATAAAGATTGAACGTCCAATAATTTTCTTTACGAGTATAATCAAATCAGCAAACAATATATAAAGCCGATACATTAATTTTCTATGCAAATGCAACTCGCGTTACTACAATTTTTGCCTCTGAAAGAAAATAAAAATTGAATCATTTTGCAATTTCAATAAATAAGTAATTTTATAGTCTTACTATAAATTATTCCAGCGTGATTTATTTCACCACTATTAAATCTGATGACGAAATTTACGAGGTGATCGCTCTTCAAAAGAGCAATTTACCTCAAAGCCTTTCTCAAGAGCAAATGGATTCGCAAGGTTTTGTAACCGTCGTTCACAGCTTTAAAACTTTAAAGAAAATGAACGATACTGAAGCCAGCATTATTGCGAAAGACGATGATAAAGTAATTGGCTACTTGCTTGCTATGACAAACGCCTCAAGAAATGATATTCCAGTTTTAATACCGATGTTTAAAGCCTTTGACCAGGTGATTTATCAGGATAAAAAAATTGCTTCCTTTCATTATATCGTTGTTGGGCAAGTGTGCGTTGCAGAAGGTTATAGAGGCATTGGAATATTAGATGATTGTTACAAAGTGTACAAAGAACATTTTAAAAATAAGTACGATTTTGCAATAACCGAAATCAATAAAAATAATAAGCGCTCGATAAGAGCCCATGCAAGAATCGGCTTTGAATTGGTTCACAGTTACAAAGATGCGATTGGCAATGAATGGGATATTGTAATTTGGGATTGGATGAAAAATAGTAAATCTTTTAATTTATAATGAATAACAAATTTCAACACGAATTTATTAAAGAATCCATTTACCGGATAAATGAAAGCACGCAACGCGTTTTGAAATGCTTAAACGAAATTGATGAAATTGAATTATGGAAAAAGCCGAATGAACATTCCAATAGCATAGGTAATATTGTGTTACACTTATGTGGAAATATCAGTCAGTATATAATATCGTCGCTAGACCAGGTTGAAGATATTCGCGAAAGAGATAAAGAATTTTCCGCTAATGAAGCATTCAAAAAAAGTGAATTACTTACAAAGCTTCAGCAAACAATTAATGAGGCAATTACTGTGATGGAAGGCCTTGTTGAGGCAGCGTTGGTCAAACTATATTTTGTGCAGGGATTTCAACTTTCCGGAATTGGAATTATCATTCATGTTACTGAGCATTTTTCTTACCATACCGGCCAAATTGCTTTTTGGGTTAAATTATTAAAAAATACTGACCTCGGATTTTATCAGAATATTAATCTAAATGTAAAGAACAAAAATTAAGAACAAATTCATTTTCATGCCTAAAAATTATATCAATGGAAATGTATGATAATGAAAATACGACGCAAAAATCTTTTGATATTGATTTTTTAACTGAGCCATTATTACAGGCTCAATGGGCAGAATTTATAGAATTAAAAAAGATAATTACAGAATTGTTTCTTGCCAAAGGTTCAGCGATTTCAATTTTGGATATTGGCATCGGCAACGCCAGAATTCCCAAACATCTTTGCGGTATTGACGAAATATGGAACATGATTGAAAAATATGATGGCACAGATAACTCCCAAAACTGCGTCAATATTCCTAAAAAAGTTATAGCGGAACTTGAAATTCAAAACAAAGTAAATGTCATTTTTCAGGATGCCACATAATTGGATAAATGGGAGAGCAAATACAAAGATATTTTCGCAGGCCTATTCCCTTTTATCACCTGGTGGAGAAGTGGTTATAGGATCTTGCTATATTGATAATAACGCGACAAGATTAAAGCAGGAACATTTTTATCAAAAAGCCGGAATGACAATAATTACCGATGAAAGAGATTCTTTCACCGCCACAAAAGAAAGATTTTGGTCTCAGAGATTTACAAAAGAAAAATTATTAGCCTACCTTAATTTCGTCGATCCGGGAGAGATTTCCTTCATTCCGTTGGACACTTATGGCTACGCAATGCAGGTAAGAATAAAGTCTGAATATTAATTTTTTGTTTTATTTTCATAAGGCCAACCGAAGAAGCCCCAGGAATTAATCTATTTAAATCTTTAAACCGAAACTTTTATGTCTACCAGGCTTATGGCAGTCGTCGCTTGCTTTTCATTTTTACTAGTGAATGCCGCGACGGCCCAAACAATTTCAGGAAAGGTAATTGATAACACAACCAAAGATCCGCTATCCGGAGTCTCTATTAAAGTAGTCGGATCCCCCAACGGAGCCACATCTGGTGCGGATGGCGCTTTCACGGTAAAGGCAGGACCTCAATCCAAATTAGACGTTTCCGTGGTTGGCTATGCGCCCAAGCGCGTGTCAATTGATGGACAAAGCTTGATCACCATTGAAATGTTGCTACAACAAACCACTTTAGAATCCGTGGAAGTTTCTGTTGGTAGCAGGAGTGCCCAGCGTACGCTTACTGAGTCAGCGTTGCCAGTGGACATATTCTCCGCCAATGATTTAAAATCAACAGGACAGGTGAGTTTTGATAAAGCGTTGCAATACCGGGTTCCATCTTTCAATACAGTAAACACACCGGTTAATGATGCAACTACCCTCCTTGATCCTTATGAAATAAGAGGCCTTGGGCCCAGTCGTACTTTGATTTTGATAAATGGGAAAAGAAAAAATTTGAGCTCGTTGCTTTACGTACAGTTTGCTCCGGGCCGCGGCGAAACTGGTGCAGACCTTTCAGCCATTCCAACGGATGCTATCAAGCGCGTGGAAATTTTGCGAGATGGCGCTTCAGCACAATATGGATCTGATGCAATTGCGGGCGTTATGAATATTATTTTAAAAGATAAAGTTGATTACAACACGTTAACTTTTAACGGCGGTGTTACCAGCAAAGGTGATGGCGGCATGTATGGACTTGCCTATAACGGCGGTGGGGGTTTGGCAAACGGTGGTTTCATAAATTATACGGTAGATTTCAGCCAGCAAAACACAGCATTGCGTTCTGGTAATATTGATGTGCCTACAGAAATTGCAACCTTTGGCGATTCCGGGCCAAATACTGATGCTGTAAATTCAGCAATTATTAACTACCTGAAGATTAACCCGACCGGCGGCAACCAGAATGGAACAGGCGCAATTTCTGCCGCTAAGTTTGAATACAACATGTCTATTCCAGCTAATGAAAATGGACAATTTTATAGCAATGCTGCGATGGTTGTGAAAAAGGTTTTCAGTAACGCTAATTACAGGGTTCCTTACTGGAAGCAGGATTATGGCTTGCTTCATACTGAAGATGATTCCAAACCCAATTATAGCGGAACGGGGGATGCTCTTTATAACGGATATCTTGGTTATCAGCCTAGCTTCCAGGGAGATCTTTTGGATTACAATGCAACATTTGGTTTTAAAAGTGAAAAAAGTGGATGGAAGCAGGACATTAGTTTAACCTTTGGAGGAAATCAGCAGCTATATACCGTCGATGGTACTTTAAACCAAAGCCTTGGCGCTGCAAGTCCTATTTCATTTAAACCAGGAGGTTTCCGGTTTAGTAACATTGTTGGCAACTATGACATCAATAAAGCACTAACCAATAATTTCGCGATAGCATTTGGTTCTGAAGTAAGGCAGGAAACTTATAAAATCATTGCAGGCGATACCGCTTCTTATTCAGGGCAAGGCGCTAATTCCTTCCCCGGCATTCGGCAGGAAAATGCATCTTCGAACAGCAGGTATAACTTCGGTGCTTACTTAGATGCAAGCTGGGACGTGACCAAAAATTTTCTTTTGAACGGAACAATCCGTGGTGAAAAATATAGCGATTTTGGAGAGGCTTTTGTTTGGAAAGGTTCAACACGTTATAAGTTATTAGGGGATAAATTGGTTTTAAGAGGATCAGCATCGACTGGCTTTAGAGCACCAACTTTGCACCAGATTTATGACCAATCAACCCAGGCATCTTTTGTTGGAGGAACAATACAACTTTCGGGCTTATTCAACAACAAGAGCAAGCAGGCTTTTGCTTTAGGAATACCTGCATTGAAACCTGAAAAATCAAACAACTACACTGTTGGTCTTGGTATAAATCCAATCAAAAACCTGAGTATTACTTTTGATTACTATGATATTATTATTAGGGACAGAATTGTTTATAGCTCCGCTATCTCATCGAGCGATCCTACCAGTACATTAGGAATGATTTTGGCAAATGCCCAGGTAGCTCAAATACAATTCTTCATAAATGGTATTAAAACAAGAACTGAAGGGCTCGACTTTGTAGCTAATTACAGAAACATGCGTTTGGGTGCAGGTAAGCTGGGAATTAGCCTTGCTGGCAACTATACTTTAACCAATGAAATTATTGGTAGCCCAAACAATCCTAAGGCAATTTCTGATGCCGGCTCCAGCATCTTAAGCACGCAGATAAGATCATTACTTACTGAAAGCCGTCCAAGGTATAAGGCAGTGTTAGGATTGGATTATGCAATCAACAAATTCAGTATCGATTTAAATAATACTTTATTTGGGCCTACCAAATTCCAGGATCTGGATAATGGCGGAAGCGTTATGAATAATATTAAACAGGTATTTACAACAGCTGTCGTTACGGATTTAAACCTTGGCTATGCTTTCACAAGTAAAATTTCTGCTTCTGTTACGGTGAATAATTTATTCAATGTATTACCAAAATGGAACCTTAAATTAACAGGAAATTCTTCAGATCCTGATTACGCAAATGCCGTTGCAACGCTTAATAGTCCATCTGCTAAAAGTTTGCTGGAAGGCTTTTTAGAGTTCAGTGGCCGCTATAAAATTTTGGCCTACAATGGCTCCCAGTTTAGCCAGTTAGGCACCATTTTCCAAGGCTCTTTAACGTTTAAGTTTTAATAGTAAATCATTTGATTTTTTTCAAAAGGTGCGGCATTTTGTCGCACCTTTTTTCTTTAGCGTTCGAAATTATGAAGCCTACCAAATAATATATTTTAGATAAGGCTCTCATTCTTTTTAATGAAAAAGGATTTGTAAATGTGCGGCTGCAACTAACGATCAAATTGCCTGCACTTTCTTCCGCTATTAAGCGTATCTTTTACCATAGTACTCATTCTTTTTAATTACGGAAAAAGATGCACGAAATATCTTTGGTACGAAATATTTTTAGAACGCTTGAAGATGAATATTCTGGCGAGATGAATAAAATTCGTGGGATACATTTGACGGGTGGGTTACTCAGCAATGTGCAGCCGATATTAATGCAAAATGCCTTTGAAGCTGTATTGGAAGATGAGCCATATTACAAACAAACTTCGCTACTTGTTGAAGTTTTGCCGGTACTCATCCATTGCGACGATTGTGATATAAATACTGAAGTAAAGAATGGCTTATATAAGTTGCTGGACGATGGATATATTGTTGCGCCTTTCAACGATCTCAATGATTTATGCCTGTTTATTTTAAGTTGATTTTTATATCATCGGGTAAGAAAATTTTCATTTTTTTTCCCTTTCATTTACGGTAATTCAAAATTAAAAATAGCATCTCTCTTACGGAACTTTTGTTTTTTGCGCCCGCCTTTTGACAGGACTTTCACTTAACATAAAGGTAATATCGCCCTTTGGGCATCATTATAAATATTTTATGAAACGTTGTGCAGGCAAGTGTTTTAAAATTTTTATATTCCTTTAAGATGAAAAATGACTAATTAAGTTGATTTCCGCCCTCATTTTTAAGATGTTATTTTTACACAACAAAAGCTCGCATTGAGTAGACAGATTGTTTGAGTGAAGAAAATTGAAAATTAATAGTTCACTTTATGAAACAATTAATGAAAGCTACAAAAATGATTACCATGGGCTTATTAAACATGTGTAATATGGGTTTATCAAAGGCAACTTTTGCCGACGTAAAACCAGGCGATCCGATAGAATTTAAATTTATCGTAAAAAATAAAAGTAATCCTGTATTTCAATTGAACCTGAATAATGAAAATGCGGAACAGTATTTTGTTACTATAAAAGATGAACATTGTAAAGTTCTTTTTTCAGAAAAAATTAAAGGTGTAAATCTTACCAGGAAATATCAACTAGATATGGATGAAGCGGCTTCAAGTACTCAACAATATGGCTTAAGAATAGAAGTTACTTCAACAAAAACAAGTAAAACTGAAACCTACAACCTTGGGTCAAACACAACGGAAACTGAAAATATCGTCGTAGCAAAATTATAAACCCGACCCAAAATTAAATCCCTATTAAAACGTCACTAAGACTTGCCGGTCATGAATTGGCAGGTCTTTTATCTTTACCTTCCGGCAAAAAAAAGACCAAAACCGTATTCAAAAAAAATTTGTCTAATGATTTATAATAACTATTTTCACACTCTCAAAAAAACAGGCCTTCCTGTAGAAACAGGCCGGCCCTTACGATTGCTTGATATGAGAATCTTTAATTGTTTATGTTGTGCTGATATCACAGCTTACGATGAGAAGGGATTTAAGCAATTACCTTCCTCAAAAATTGCCTGCTTTTTTAATAGCTCTTTTGTAAAACGAAATTACGCAGTGCCGTCAAACTAAACCAATCAACTTATAAGCCGAAATATTACGGCTGAGTAGATTAATTTTTTTAAAACCATTTACTGTATTACGTTTCAGGATAAATTTTTAATGATGCCCAATCTTTTTCCCGATACATTATTTCAATTAGTTCATTCACTGGAAAAGTCTGAAAAGCGACATTTCAAACTATATATTAAAAGAAGTTCCACTAAAGAAGACCTAAAAATAATCCGCTTATTCGACGCATTAGACAAGCTTTCTGATTATGATGAAAAGCAATTGCTGAAAACTTTAAGCGATATCACCAAGCCACAATTATCTAATTTAAAAACGCATCTATATAAGCAATTACTCGCCAGCCTTCGCTTATTAAAAACAAACGAAAACATTGATCTGAAGTTGAGTGAACATCTTGACAATGCCCGGTTGCTTTATAATAAAGGTTTGAAAATACAAAGCCTTCATATTTTAGAAAAAGCAAAAGAGCTGGCCAAGACCAATCAAAAAATGAATTTCCTCGTACAGGTAATTTCACTGGAGAAGAAAATTGAAACGCTGCACATAACGAGAAGCACACTCGAAAAAACTCAAATGATTGCTGAAGAAGCTTTAGAAATTAGCAGCCATATAGACAGGGTAACGCGCCTTTCAAACCTGGCGCTTTTACTTTATAGATGGTACGTTAAAAATGGCCACGCCCGAAATGAGAAAGACGAAAAAGGAATTCGCGAGTTTTTTAAGAATTCATTGCCATCCGATCCAAATGCGATTCATGGCTTTTATGAAAAATTATATGCTTATCAAAGCTATTGCTGGTATGCCTTTATCCGCCAGGATTTTTTGATGTATTACCGTTATAGCCAAAAATGGATTGATCTTTTTGCAGAAGATGAAGTGATGATAGCCGTTGAAACCGGGCATTATATAAAAGGTATGCACAACCTCCTCAATGCCCACTTTGACTTGCGCAATTTTGAAAAATTTGAAATTACACTCAAGCAATTTGAGCAGTTTTCGGAAACGCCAGTTGCTAACCAACACGATAATTTCCGGACGCACACTTCCATTTATATTAATAGTGCAAGGCTTAACCAGTTTCTAATGCAGGGCGATTTTAAAGAGGGGTTGGCGATAGTTCCTGAAGTAGAGGAAAAATTAAAAGAATACGCCATTTTTGTTGACAGGCATCGCATCGTTGTGTTTAATTATAAAATTGCCTCGCTTTATTTTGGAGCCGGCAACTATGAAAAAGCCATTGATTATTTGCATAATATCATTAACGACAGCCAATCCGGCTTGCGAAATGATCTTCAATGTTATGCAAGGCTGATGCATTTATTATGTCATTTTGAAATTGGGAACGAAGAGATTATGGATCCGCTTATTAAATCGGTTTATCGGTTTATGGCCCGAATGAAAAACCTGACGGTAGTTGAAGAGCAAATATTTATTTTCTTGCGCCACTCCACCAAGGTTCGTCCAAAAGAATTAAAACCTGAGTTGATACAATTTCTTGAGAAGATCAAATACCTTGAAAAGAATCGCTTTCAAACGCGCTCCTTTGCCTACCTCGATATTATTTCCTGGGTGGAAAGTAAGGTGTATGAAAAACCGATGAGTGTGATCATTCATGATAAATATTTAAGCAGCAAACACCGGTGATTTGCTTACTGAAATGTATTCCCCGATAAAATAGAATTTTTAAAAAAATGCCACTAATTGGCAAATGAAAGAACAATACCTTTATTTTGAATGAAATTTTTTAGTGAAGTGTTAGTAGAAGTGGCGATATTTTGGGTACGATAAAACATTTGACCCTCAATAATATTTTAAGCAAAAAGCCGTTTGGTTTTTTGTAAATACAACTTGAAGAAACTGTTCAATTTTCATAAGTTGTTTTATTGCTTAACGGATGATTAGCCCCATAATATCCGCAATTAATTTTTTAAAAAATGTAATTGATAAAATTTAAAAGAATATAAATGAACATATCGGTAATTGGAACAGGCTATGTAGGATTGGTTACAGGAACCTGCTTCGCAGAAACAGGAAACATTGTTACTTGTGTAGATATTGATGAAAAAAAAGTACAGAAATTATCTTCAGGGAAGGTCACCATTTACGAGCCGGGCCTGGAAAAAATTTTTGAAAGAAATGAAAAAGAGGGCAGATTAAAGTTCACCACTTCCCTTGAAGAAGGTATAAAAAATGCAAAAATTATATTTCTGGCTTTACCCACGCCTCCCGGCGAAGATGGCAGCGCTGATCTGAGCTATGTTTTAGGTGTAGCAAAAAATATCGGTACTTTATTAAATGAGGGAGAGTATAAAATAGTTATTGATAAAAGTACTGTACCTGTTGGCACGGCAGAAAAGGTACACAATAATATCTTAACGAGTTTGCAGACAAGAAACATCAACAACCCGGAAGAACTGTTTGATGTAGTAAGCAATCCGGAGTTTCTGCGTGAAGGCGTAGCTGTTGAAGATTTTATGAAACCAAATAGAGTGGTGATTGGTACCAGTTCAGAAAAAGCAAAAAAGCTTTTGGGGGAATTATATGCACCATTTGTACGCCAGGGTAACCCGGTTATTTATATGGATGAAAAATCTGCAGAACTTACAAAATATGCGGCAAACGCGTTTCTTGCTACAAAAATTTCCTTCATGAATGAGATCGCGCAACTTTGTGAACGGTTGGGCGCAGATGTGGATATGGTGCGAAGGGGCATTGGAAGTGATGATAGAATTGGAAAAAGATTTTTATTTCCAGGAATTGGTTATGGCGGCAGTTGTTTTCCAAAAGATGTTCAGGCGCTTACAAAATCGGCACAGCAAAGCGATTATAATTTTAAAATACTTGAAGCAGTTTTGTTGGTGAATGAAGCCCAAAAGATTCATTTGTTGCCTAAAATAAATGAGTATTTTAAAAACAACCTGAACGGAAAAAAGATGGCATTGTGGGGTTTGGCATTTAAGCCTAATACCGATGATATAAGAGAAGCTCCGGCTTTAAAATTAATTGATGAATTGACTGCAAAAGGCGCTTTAATTACGGCATACGACCCGGAGGCAATGGAAAATGTAAAAAGAGGAATAAAAGATAAAATTACCTATTCCGAAAATCAATATGATGCACTTAAAGATGCAGATGCATTAATTATTGCAACCGAATGGAGTGAGTTTAGGACACCGGATTTCATTAAAATAAAATCTCTTTTGAAAGCGCCGGTTATTTTCGATGGAAGAAACCTTTTTGAATTGTATCAAATGGAAGAAAGAGGCTTTCATTATGTAAGTATTGGCCGAAAAGTAATCGAAATAAAATAAGTTGAAGTAATATTATTTGGAATCATTTTAAATTTCTGAAGTGTCAAAAAAAAGAGTACTCATTACAGGTGCCGCAGGATTTTTAGGCTCCCATCTTTGTGATCGTTTCATAAAAGAAGGCATGCATGTAATTGGAATGGATAACCTTATTACAGGCGATCTGAAAAATATAGATCATCTTTTCAAACTTGAAAATTTTGAATTTTATCATTGCGATGTTTCAAAGTTTATTCATGTGCCTGGCGAGCTTGATTATATTCTAAATTTTGCTTCGCCCGCAAGCCCCATAGATTATTTAAAAATTCCTATTCAAACATTAAAAGTTGGTTCGTTGGGAACCCACAATTGCCTGGGACTGGCACTTTCAAAAAAAGCGCGCATCTTAGTTGCGTCTACAAGCGAAGTATACGGTGATCCGTTAGTACATCCGCAGACTGAAGAATATTGGGGAAATGTAAATCCTATTGGGCCGCGTGGTGTTTATGATGAAGCAAAGCGCTTCCAGGAAGCAATTACACAAGCCTATCATACATTTCATGGGGTAGAAACCAGGATAGTGAGAATTTTCAATACTTATGGGCCACGAATGAGACTCAACGATGGAAGAGCTTTACCTGCATTTATTGGCCAGGCGCTACGCGGTGAAGACCTAACGGTTTTTGGAGATGGAAGCCAGACAAGGAGTTTTTGTTATGTAGATGATCTTGTTGAAGGAATATATCGCTTGTTGTTAAGTGATTATTCAATGCCTGTAAATATTGGTAATCCCGATCAAATTACCTTGAAAGAATTTGCCGAGGAAATCATTACGCTTACCGGTACAAAACAAAAAATTGTTTATAAACCTTTACCGCAGGATGACCCAAAACAGAGGCAACCGGATATTTCAAAAGCAAAAAAATTATTAAACTGGGAGCCAAAAGTTAACAGGGCTGAAGGTTTAAAAATTACGTATGAATATTTCAAGTCTCTTCCCAAAGATGACCTGCTGAAACTTCCCAAAGAGTTTGAAAGTAAAAGGTAGATGTATAATTTTTTACCGGAATAAAATTTCAAATTTTTAAAACATTTTCAAAATTCTTCTGGCAAATATTAATTATGAAGGTTTATTAAATTAATTACCTGCTTTTCGCCCGTTGCGTTGCCCAACGGTTATCGATTCAATTTTACGAGTATCTCATCAATATAGTAATTGGACTTTGTTGTGCAGAAGGCAATTTCTATGTATAAACAACGTTACATAACCTGTCGTCATGCGCGGGAAGATAACCTGTAATTGCAACTAAGATTAAGTGCGTAGCAATGGAGTAGAATTTTGCAAAAGTATTATAGAAGGACGTTCAAATAATTATAATCATAAAATATCAATTATGCAGACTGGCGTTGTAAAACTTGATTTCTCATACCTTTATTCACTGTCTGAAAACGATAAAGATTTTGAACAAACCTTACTAAATGGAACTGTTGCAAATGTGAATTTATTAATGAATAATTTACAACTTGGCTGGAAACAAAAAGATGCAGCCGGTATTAGAAAATCAGCGCACTCTCTCGTTTCATTAGCAGGGATAGCGGGACTACCTTTTATAGTAGAAAATTGTAGACAACTGGATAGTGGTTTTGCAGACAATTCATTTCATCCGGAATTTGAGGGTACCATTAATGAAGTGTTATCCGTATGGCCTCAGGCATTTTCACAGCTTAAAGAGTTAGTTGATAACAAAACCACAGCTTCCAAGGTAGCAGCACAATTAATGCAACGGTAGTAGTTTATTAGCCGCATTGCCCTTTTCTCGATAATAATATTGGAACTTCTGGATTATTCTTTCAGCCCGTATTTGCTACGTGAAAATCAGGCCTTTAATTTTACATTCAATTTTAATGGAGAGAAATAAAATACTTTTGATTTAATTTCCCTTTCATGCGACGATTAAATTTTATAACTATTCCTCTTTTCATTATTTCATGTATGCCGCGATACATAGCTAAATCATATTTGGGAAAACCATGGCACGTCCAAACTATTCCGGGTAAAATAGAATGCGAATTTTTTGATAAGGGTGGTGAGGGAATTGCCTATCATGATTCTGATGGAATCAACAATGGAAGTGGAAAATTGAATCCGGCAAACGGAAGTTTTTTAAATGAATTTCGGATGCATGAAGGCGTTGATATTTCCTACACAAAACCCGGTAATATTGACAACAATCCTTTTAATAAAGTTGAGCCGGAAATGAATCAATTGTATGTGGGATGGACAAAGCCAGGTGAGTGGATTAAATACACAATTAAGGTTGACAAGTCTGCATTGTATGACGTAGGCTTGAAATATACAGCAAATGGTGACGGTGAAATTGGTCTCGATATTGATGATCAGCCAACCACCTCGGCAATAAAAATTACTTCTACGCATAACGACGCGGATACAGTCGCCTGGCGGCAATGGCATCATTGGAATTCTATCGATTCTTTAACTTCTATTCTTTTAAAAAAGGGGTGGCATGTGCTTACGCTACGTGTTGTTGAAAATGGAAATATGAATTTTGATTACCTGAAATTCACCAGGCAAAATGATTAGGCGGCCAACCGCATTAATTAATAAATACAATTCTTCAAAAGAATATCTATTTACAAGATTTGGTTAAACTCAAGTCTTTCACCATCTGGTCCGGTGACAAAAAAATACTTGCAGCCATTATTCCAAAAGGGCAAGAATACTGGCGATTCTTCAATTAAATCAAAAGCATTATTTTTTAAATATTCAAAGGTTTCATCAATATTATTTACATCAAAAGCAATATGATCGATGTGCCCGTTTTTTCGTTCCCTGATTTCTTTTAAGTCTTCTTCAGGCATTAGATAAAGCTCCAAAATAATATCCCCGCTTTTCATCATACGCACCTTTCCTTCTTGTCCATTATGTGTAAATAATGAAGACATCACATTTTCAAATCCAAGCCTTTTATAAAATACAACTGATAATTCGAGGTTGGTAACGGGTATGCCTACATGCTGAATTTTATCTATTACAAACATTGTCTTAAATTTTCTTTATATGGAAATATCAAATATCATGGCTTGATATAAATTCCCGCCAAAAAAATTTGTTTTGAAAAACAGATTGCACGAAATAAAACTAAATATTTCCATGCTTCCAAAAATATAAAGCATTATGAAATTGCCGGAACATTATCTAAACAGTAACTGGTAATTCTGCTTCGATAGTTACATAATAGACGATAACAATGGCTACAGCTGCGATTGTTGCAAAAATTAATATCTTTTTCATAAAATTGAATAAGAAAATATATCAATTATTATACCACCAACTTTGTTTAAAACAGTAGGCTCCTCTAAATTTCTCGTGTTGAAAACTGTTTTGGATTAAATGCCCCCAGTCTATCTAAATAAAATTTAATGTGCTAACCAATATTATAAAGAAACGTTAATGTAACTCCCGTTTTCAAGGTGCTGTGTGGAAGCATTCATATTTTGAGCATAAAAATTGCACTATGCGCAATTCTGTCGCTCATAAGTATTAAAGAAAAAACCGTGGATATAAAAGAAGACCTTAATAACCAGGAAGAAATTAATAAGTTACGGCTGGAAACCAAAGGCTTAAAAAAGAATCTTGAGAGAGAAAGACTCCTTCATAATATGCTTTACAAGGAGTGGAAAGAATTGCAAGAACAGGCATCCGCAAAGGAAACTATGGTAATTGAAAATGGTAAAGTTGGGAATGGCTTTTATAAATATGCTTTTTATATTCTTCTCATTATAATGGTACCAATTGTTTATTTTCTATATCCACCGGCAGGTTTTGAAAAAACTCATGTAGCTACCCGGGCAGTTCCCGATTCTACTTTGCACAGGGATTCATCCTCAACCATGCTTACTTCAACTTTAAAAGACACTGTCGCAAAAATTGATGCTCCTTCAACTGGTGAAACGAAAAAAAATAATGAAATTCCGGTCCAAAAAGCTAACGTGCCTGCAACGGTAATAAAACCCGAAGAGAAAAAATTGATCCCTCGGGATAGTACAAAAAAACAGGCAAAAGTAATTGTTCGTAAACCTGTGATTGGTGGACCGATCACAGACGACACCAGGGATTCGATTGCTTCTGAAGGTTTTAACGCATTTTTCTACCACAATCGCAGTCCATACCGCCGATCATCAGAGCGATATAAAATTTGGATTAATGGCTGGAATAGCGCGAAAGAAGAAGCAAAAAAAGTGGTAGCTAAAGATCCTTCTTTAAAGAACAAATAATTGCTATTCCACCAGACTTTAATGGATTTATTTTCTTTTGTATCTAGCCAATAAAACGGTCGATAATGTGGCAGATGAAATGGTGTTTTCCAACAAGCTTGTTACTTTTTATGAGATAATCCCTTCCAATCTTTTTCATTTACTTTAACTGCAAATTCTTTTGCAGCTTTCTTAATGTTTTCAAAAGCTTCCTTTCGTTCCTCATCCGTTACACCTTTTACCTGGTCAAACCGGGCCATTGCATCGCGCACATGTGAAGCATCTTCCAACGGTTCTTTTCGTTTTTTAGGAAATGCATAAGTACTGTCAGTCATTTTATTTTTATCCGCAGCATCTAATTTGCCATGTGGTGTATTGGTTTTACTGGTTGTTTTTGCTGGCATTTTTATGTAGTTTAAATTATAGATTCTTTATAATTTTTCAATGCATATTTTATGCCGTAAGATTAAATTATTAAATAACATAAGATAAGCACCGGTGGAATTTAAACATAGATGTACATCACTTTAGTTTAAAACAAATCGGTTGGTATGCGATGCTTCCATTCATAGTTGCAGATGTTGGGAATATTTTAGGAGGATATTTTACTCAATTTATTATTAACAAGGGAATATCAATACCCAAAGCCAGGAGAATAGCCTTAGGCGTTTCAATTGGTATTATGGTATTACCGCTTCTTATGGCACCGTTTATTATAATTTCGTCTGTATCGGCACTTATCATATTCGCCACAGTCGCTTTCGGTTATACCTCATACACGGCTAATTCTCTGGCATTGGTTCCGGATGTTATACCTGAAAGCTCAGCAGCTTCTATCTGGGGAATTGGAAGTATTGGAAGCGGTCTGGGTGGTGCACTATTCCAATCCCTATCAGGCATTACAATTGAATATATTTCAACCAGGTATAACTATATCACTGGACATAATTATTTATTCGTAGGCTATGGTATATTAGCACTAATAGGATTAACCATTGTTTTATTCTTAATGGGCTCATTCCATAAAAATGAGCAATTGCACGCTTATGTGAGCGCAGAGAAATTACAATCAAATTCAACTTTAACTAATAAATAATTCTGAATTGATAGATTGTAATGCTTAGCATTATCTTAGATTAAGCTACAAATAAAAATTGTAAAACCCTAAACGAAACTGTAATCGAATTAATGGGACCAAAAAGTGGATCTAACCTGAAAAAATAGCCTTAAACGAAACACCAGTAATAGTTTTGGTTATTTTTAATTCTTTTTAAGAAGTTCGATTTTATACTTAAAGTAGCCTCGACAGGGCTAATGTAAAGCTTAATACTAAACTTCTTGTTTGCTAATCGTAAAACATTTCAAATACTGTAAAACATTTTTGGGTAAAATCTTTTGATAAATGATTATACGTTTTTAGAGAGTTTAAATATCAAACGTTAGTCGATATTTATCTAAATCTTTCTACTTCAAAAGGTTTCAAATCAACACCAGGCTTTTCTTCATTTACCAATTCAGCGACGAGTTTGCCGGTGCCGGCTCCGAGGCTTAATCCCAGCATTGCATGGCCGGTTGCGACTGTTACATTCTTATATTTTTTTAGCCGACCAATATAAGGAAGTCCATCTGCAGAAGTTGGCCGGAAGCCATGCCATATTTTTTCCGATGCGGGCATTTCAATTTTGAATTCAGGTAAAAAATCTTTCACTGCTTTCACAATCCCTTCCACGCGGTGATAGCGGGGCGGTGTTTTTACATCTACAATTTCCATGGTGCCGCCATATCGCATTTTATTACCACCTTCCATTGGCGTTATGGCAACTCTTCCTTCTGTAAGTATTGCAGGGTGATTAAGTCTATAAGGTGAATCATCTAACGTGAACGAATAGCCCCGCCCGGGCATCAAAGGAATTTTTGTGTTAAGCATTGCCGCTATTTCACGGCTCCATGAACCTGTTGCAATCACCACTTCATCCGCTTCATATAATACATCAGAGCAAAAAACTTTTCTGACTTTTTCATTATTTTTTTCAAAGCGGGTTACTTCACCTTTTATTAATTGCACCCCATGTTTTTGCAAATAATTTTTTAATGACGACATCAGTTTATCAGGATACAAATGTGAATCGCATTTAAAATTGATGGCACCCAACGCATTTATTTTTGTTTGCGGCTCTAATAGCTGTAAGCCTTTCGCATCAACTAATTCAACATCTAATCCTAATTTTTTTCCTGCTTCAACCGTAGCTGCTGCATGATGGCCAACCCTTTCTGTTTGAAAGATTTCCAGCATCCCCTTTCGCTCAAAGGCAAAATCAAAACCCGGAATTTTTTGCCACTCACTATATTCATGCTGGCTGAAAACAGCTATATTTTTTAAAGGCATCGCAGCCCGTTCTACATTTTTTTTGGTAGCGCTGCGCATGAATTTTAAACCCCAATCCATCAAAGATAAATTGAGTGAAGGCTGCACGTAAAAAGGGCTTTGATTATTAAACATCCATTTAAATCCTTGCCATATAATGCCCGGAGCGGCAAGCGGAATAAAATGACTCGGACATACATATCCTAAATTTCCATAAGAACAATTATCAGTAAAATCATCCTTATCTAATACAATAACATTATGGCCGGATTGTCTTAAATAAAAGGCGCTGCTTAGGCCGATTATCCCTCCACCGATTACAATTGTATTTTTCATTTTCTCTAAAATACGGTTTCTAAAATTTGTAAAACTTCCAGTTCGCTTTATAATTTTTTGTCAACGGCCTGTTTTCTAATATGGCTCTCTCCATTTCTATTGGCATCATATTCTGCTGAATGAAATCATCATGAAAATCTTTATAACTCATCTTTTTTGTATCCACCAATTCTCTTTTTAACTGCATAATCTGCAGGCCGCCGAGCATGTACGCAATCTGGTAAAGTGGATCGTACCCACCTTCAAAAGACCTGCGTACTTCACCTTCCGCATTTGCTTTTTCATGACCAACACGATCCACTAAAAAGTCAATACACTGTTGTGGTGACCATTTACCCGTATGATAATTGATTGAAAAAATTATCCGTGCACAACGATGCATACGCCAGAACAACATACCTACTTTATCTTCCGGTGTTTGTGCAAAGCCTTCGTCCCATAACAGCATTTCCCAATATAACGACCAGCCCTCAATCCAGAACGGCGTTTCAAAATGACGATATGTTTTATACCTGTTAGTAGAGAACTCCTGCAGTGCATGGCCCGCAAGCAATTCATGATGCACTGTTGCCCGTGAAAAATGAGGATTGTTTCCACGCATGCTCATCAGCTTATCATCCTCACTCATATCATCTGTCGGGTAAGAGATACTGAACTCTTCGCCACCGGTAAAAAAAGGATTTACACGCTGCTGTTTCGGCGTCATCATGCGCATGCGCCATGTTTCTTTAGCCAGCGGCGGCAACGTAATTAAATTATGCTGCTCAATAAAATCAACAGATTCGTTATACAGCTTAAGCATAGCCGTTGGCTGCTCACCAGGCGGTACATAGCTTTCTTTTACTTTCTCTAATGCTGCTTTCCAGTTGTTGCCAAAACCCATGTCATTGCTGGCTTTCAGCATTTCTTTTGAGCACCATGCAAATTCTTTATTGGCAATAGCCACCAGTTCTTCAGGTGTATAATCTATCATTTCATACTGAAGCCTCCGCTTTAATTCTTCCATACCAATGGGGTTTCCTTTGATACCGCTATGGTCTTTTTTTTGTATTGAAGTGCTTTTTTCTTTTGCCTTGATAGAATCAGCATACACAGTAAGCAGGCTGTCTGTTTGCTTGTAAGATTGTGGCACCCACCACGTAAACATCGGGTCGTAA
Source organism: Chitinophagales bacterium (assembly GCA_038245055.1). Taxonomy (GTDB): domain Bacteria; phylum Bacteroidota; class Bacteroidia; order Chitinophagales; family Chitinophagaceae; genus Ginsengibacter. Next base: position 28,319 of record JBBRSV010000019.1, read on the forward strand.
CCATTATAAAAATCAAAGATACTTTTCAGAGCATACTGTAAGCCATTCACCGTTCCCTTTGCCCGCTCACCTGCGTCAACGCTGATGGATGATTGTTCACTTAACTTTTTTTGAAGGTCTTGTATTTGGCTGTTCCAGTTATATAAATCACCGGCAAGTTTTTGTGCATTCAAAACGGCGCCACGGCGGCGTAGTTTTTCATAAGCGTAAATACTATCCGCGAAGGGAAACCATTCTTTTACTGAATTATATTCACTGGCTTCTTTTTCAAGCTGGTGTTGCTGTTCATGTAAATCACGATTGAAGAGAATGTAATCAACTTTTGTTTCGGTGTTGAGTTTTTCAAAGTTTAATTTATCAAGTGTATCAATGTAGGCATTCACGGTTGACAACAAACGCTGCCTTCTTTCAGGTGAATTTTGTATAATATAAAAGCGGGAAAGATTGCCATAGTCTGCATTGTACTTCACCATTATATTGTTTACTTCACTCGTTTGCTCGTATAGCGGCGGATCAATTTCAGGCTGCGCAAACACACGATTGATGCATAAAAAAAATAAAAAAAACCAGAGCGATAGATATGGTTTAAATCCGGTAGTCAATTGCATATTCGATTAAATTATAAAGATTGAAAATAAAAATGATTGATTAAATGCCATAAGCAATTATTAACTGGTTGTTGCTGTGAATTGACAAGCTGAAAATAATCTTAAAGTCTTATTTGCCTTCAGCTAACTCTCCCCCATTCCTGTCTGGTGGCAGCACACCCAATAAATGTTGCACAAAAAAATCTTTGCGTTTTATATTTCCATAAGGGCCACCGCTTGTATGGTCGCTTCGGGGTATGGTAAGAAAATCAAAAGTTTTATGCGCTTTTATTAATGCATCTGCTACGCGATATGGTGATTCGGGCGGCACATTATTATCAGCTTCGCCAACTATCAACATTAAAGCACCATGCAGTTTATAAGCACTGGTAACATTGCTTTGTTCATCATACCACGGGCCCACCGGGTAGCCCATCCATTGTTCATTCCACCATTGCTTATCAATACGGTTATCATGGCAACCGCACGAAGCCACAGCAGCTTTGTACCATTCAGGATGAAAAAGCAAACCGCCAAGTGCATTCTGGCCGCCTGCTGAGGTACCATACAAACCAACTCTCGAAGTATCTGCAAAAGGATATTTTTTTGCCAGCGTTTTCATCCATAAAACACGATCAGGGAAACCGGCATCTGCAATATTTTGCCAGCATACATCATGAAAAGCTTTGCTACGGTTAGCGGTGCCCATTCCATCTAATTCCACTACAACAAAACCAAGGTCGGCAAGGCTTTGCATTTCGCCGCGGTAAGGCATGAAACCTGCGGGTGTATAAGAATCCTGCGGCCCTGCATAAATATTTTCTATGATCGGATAGCGTTTCTTAGAATCAAAATCTATGGGTAAAAAAACATCACCATAAATATCGGTAACACCATCACGTCCTTTGGCCACAAAACGCTGCGGCAGCCGCTTAACAATTTTCAAATAATCGCTGATATCAGCATGCTCTATATCTGCAATTTTTTTTCCGGTTGATGTAAGATGCAATTCTGTAACAGGCGCTGTACTTATTGTTGAATAAGTATCAAGATAATATTTTGTATCCGGCGAAAAAATAACGCTATGATTTGCCTGCGCAGGGGTAAGATTAATTAAATTTTTTCCATAAAAACCAATGCGGTAATAATGCACATAATACACGTCTTCACCCTTCGACATACCCATTGCAGAAAACCATATCTCACGTTTTTTCTCATCTACACTGTCAATGTCTTTCACCACATAATCGCCTTGCGTTATTTCATTTTTCTGTGCACCGGTTAAGGCGTCAATCAAATAAATATTCCGCCAACCATCTTTTTCGGATGTCCATATAAATTCATTGGTGGCAGGCATGTAGTGTATAAAAATGCGGTTATCATAGATGAATGTTTTTGTTTGCTCATCTATAATATTTTTTTGTTTCACCGTTTGCGACATCTACTTCAATCATCCGGTAACGCTGATGGCCACGGTCAATTTTTTCATAATAAAAATGCGCATTGTCTTTTGTCCAGTATAAAAAAGGCGCCTCATAAAAATCACTGATGGGTGTATTGATTTTTTTAGTTGCTTTTTTCTCAACAGAATAGAGGAACATTTCATAAGAAGTAAAGGGATCGCCGGGTTGCTTGTATGGATGTGAACGCAACTGCCCACGCGTGGTGCCCGACACAGACGAAAGCACGTAATAGTCATTTGAATCTTTGACCGGCGTGATGTGATAACCAATAATATATTTACTATCGGGACTCCACGCCAACGAACCATAAGGCTTTTCTGCCGTGCCATCTTTTGTGTATTGAAAAGCCTTTGTGCTATCACGAACAGGTTGAATAAAAACATTATTATCTTTTATGTATGCCGCATATTTTTCATCAGGTGAAACGCTTCCTGTTGAATAGTTTTCCCAGAAAGAATGATTGTCGGGAAACTCGTGCCTCCTGCGCAACCTGTCCACAGGAAGCGAATCAACCTTGTTTAAAGTATTTGTTTTGATATCGTACTGATAATTTTTTTCGCGGTAGCCAAAAGTGAGTTGGTTTGCATTGCTATCCATGTTGAAACCTTTCAGCCATAAATTATGTGCATTCACTTTTTCATTTACCGCTTTACTTAAAACATCCGCCAGTTTTATGTTATCAAATACTTTGGTTTTTTTACCTGTGGCTGTATTTACATACACGTATTCAATCATACTGTCTTTTAAAATATTTGTATAAATAAAACCAGTACTATTTTTAACCCAGGTTGGACGCACAGATGTTTTGAAAATAGAATTTTTTGCAAGACTGTCTCTTAAAGCAGATTCTTTATAACGGCTTAGCAGTTGTTCATGGGAAGGTTTGTATTGCGGCAAAGGTTGTTGGGCATGCGCACTGAGGCTAAAAAATATACAGCAGGTAACGGGTAGAAGATGCTTTTTCAAAAAAAAAAATCATAGTTAAAAGGTTTAGCGTGAAAGTAAAGAGAGCCAACCAATTATTATGCTTATTTATTAACTGTTTATTGCCGGTATTTGATGTAATTAAAAGATAAGTTTTGGTTGAAACAGGTTAAAATAGGTAATGCTTTCTATCCCGGGTTTATTTTTTTTTACAATACGAAAAGATATTATCCATTGCAGCTCATTTTTTGAATGCTGCTATGTTGTTTTCTGTAGTTGCCGCTGCGCAGGAAGATACTGTTCATTTTACATTGTCTTTACAAAATCCAGAAATACATAACGTACATGTAACCATGCGATCTAACAGCCATCCCATTACAATTTTCTATTAACTACGAATAAAGCTTTCCGCCTTTGTGCGCAACTACGGAATAATTACGGCTAATATCAGTAAAGCTTTTGGCAAAATGTGAATATTAAAATTTTCTGTTCTAATGTAGATTTATATTTTATTGGTTAGTTATGTTGCATTATAAAGATGGAAGCGCTTTTTTTACTTCAATTCAATTTTAATTTCAAAAAAAACTGGTCCATTTATTTCTTTAAAAATTTTATTTCGCATGAAAATATTTAGAAAAGAATTGTTGTCTTTATTTCTTGTATTGTTGCCCTGCATGGCACTCTTTGCACAAAGCAGCGCAAAAACTTATACAAAGGCTGATACACTCCGTGGCAGCATTACTCCCGAACGGGCCTGATGGGATGTGTTGCGTTATGATATTTCCTTTGCCCCTGATTACCTGAATAAAACGATTGCCGGCAGCAATACCATTACTTATAAAGTGGTAAAGAAAATACATACTCCACGGATGCAGATTGATTTAAAAGAGCCATTGATAATTGATAGCATTATCCAGGATAGCCAAAAATTAAAGTTTGCAAAGTCGGGCTCAGTGTGGTATGTAACAATTGGCGAAAAGAAAAAGAGCCAGACGAACCAGGTTCAGATATTTTATCATGGAAAAGTGCATGAAGCCATCAGGGCGCCGTGGGATGGAGGCTTTACCTTTACCAAAGATTCACTTGGCCGCCCGTGGATGACGGTTACCTGCCAGGGTGAAACCGGGGCGTCAATATGGTATCCGTGCAAAGATCACCAGAGCGATGAGCCGGATGATGGCGCTTCACTTACTATAACGGTACCGGATACTCTGGTTGCTGTCGCTAACGGGCGGCTGCAGTTTAAAAAAACTAATAACGATGGCACGACTACTTATAAATGGGCGGTGGTAAACCCCATAAGTAATTATTGCATCATCCCTTACATTGGAAAGTATGTAAACTTTAAGGAGAAGTATGAAGGTGAAAAAGGAATGCTTGATGTGACCTATTGGGCCCTTGATTACAACGAAGAGGTAGCCAGGGCTTACATGCCCGGCCAGGTTCACAAAATGCTGAAGACTTTTGAATATTGGTTTGGGCCTTTTCCTTTTTATGAAGATGGCTACCAGTTAATAGAGACGTCGCACACAGGCATGGAGCACCAGAGCGCCGTGTCTTATGGCAATCATTATAAATTTGGTTACAGGGGAAGAGATGTTTGCAATTGCGGATGGGGATTGAAATTCGATTTTATCATCATACATGAAAGCGGCCATGAATGGTTTGGGAATAATATCACCTCGAATGATCTTGCAGATATGTGGCTGCATGAAGGCTTTACGAATTACAGTGAAACACTTTTTGTAGATTATAATTTTGGAAAAGACGCGGGTAATCAATACAATTTTGGAATACGGAAAGGCATTAAAAATGACAGGCCCATTATTCCTGATTACAACGTGAACGCACAGGGAAGTGGCGATATGTATCCTAAATCAGGAAACATGCTGCACAGCATACGGCATGGTATGAACGATGATGAAGCATTCAGGCAAATACTTCGCGGGCTGAACAAAACATTCTATCACCAAACAGTTAATACAAAACAGTTAGAAAATTATATTTCTAAAAAAGCAGGCTTTGATTACAGCAAAGTTTTTGACCAATACCTGAGAACCATACAAATACCAACTTTTGAATTTTATTTTACCGGCGATAAACACAAATTATTTTACAGGTATTTTAATTGCGTAGATGGCTTTAACCTGCCATTATCACTCAATGATGATAAAGCTTCAGTGAAAATTATTCCATCCTTAGATTGGCAGTCCATTCAATTATCAGAGGATGAGTCAAGTTTATTTTCAGTGGATAATATTGAAAAGATGTACTACGTAAATCCCAAGCTGATAAGCAAATAATGAATGGCTTCGGGCATTGGCTCCAATGCAATTTTAATTTGAATAGATGCTTACCTAATCTGAAAAAAATGGTAATGTATAAAAGGTAATGGGAATGCCGGGGGGGCTTATGGTTTCACTCACATTAATAGTTTGTTATCAGCGAATCACATTTTCGCAACCACAAGCTGTTTGAAGTATCATCAGTATCCTATTCCTCCATATATTCTTCTTGACTCTCCGGCGATTCTTCCACAACATGCTTATGCTTCCATACAAAATAATAAATAGGTATGCCGAGCAGTACAATGCCGAGACCGGGAAAAGTGAACTTAGGTTTATAAATTAATAATGAAATGCAGATAGTACTTGCCGCAATCACGTACAGCATCGGCAACGCTGGGTAACCAAATGCTTTGTATGGCCGTGGAATATCAGGTCGTTTTTTGCGAAGGATAAATATGCCGATAATGGTAAGGATATAAAAAATAAGCACGGTGAAAATGATATAGTCCAGCAGGTCTCCGTACTTGCCACTGAGGCATAAGATAGATGCCCACAAACTCTGTATCCACAGGCCACGGGCGGGCACTGCATTTTTATTAAGTCGCCCAACCTGCTTAAAAAACAGGCCATCTTTTGCCATGGTATAATAGACTCTTGCACCGGATAAAATCAAACCATTGTTGCAACCGAAAGTTGAAATCATCAGCATCACGGCGATAATCTTTGTGCCCACACTTCCGAAAATAAGCTTCGCGGCTTCTACGCCTACGCGGTCTTTTTCTGCGTGTGCAATAGCCTGTAGCGGCATCACGGCGAGGTACATTAGATTGGTGGCCGTGTAAATAATTGTCACGATTATGGTGCCGAGAAAAAGGCTTAAGCCAATATTGCGTTTTGGATTTTTTATTTCGTTGGCGATAAAGGTTACATTGTTCCAGCTATCGCTGCTAAAGAGGCTGCCGACCATCGCGCCGGCAATTGCACCCAGTGCTGCCATGCCGGTGTAAGGTACCAGCAGGCTGCCATCTATTTTATTAAAGGAAAATCCTGTAGCCCAGTTAGCATTCCAGGTGGTTTTACTGGCGGCGGCAAATCCAAAAAAAATCAGGCCTAATAATGCTGCCAACTTTATTAAGGTAAATAAGGTTTGAATAAATTTTCCTTCTTTCACGCCCATTGTATTAATAGCAGTCAACAGGACTATAATAAAAATAGAGGTGATTTGCGCAGCAGATATTTTTAAAAAACCTAAATCCGCAATAAAATTATTTTCACTTAATGCCGGAAAAATATAGGCTGCGAATTTGCTAAAAGCCACGCCTACAGCGGCAATGGTGCCCGTTTGAATGACGGCAAAAAAGCTCCAGCCAAAAAGAAATCCAACCAATGGATTATATGCTTCTTTAAGATAAACATATTGGCCGCCAGCCTTTGGAAACATAGCACTCAGCTCACCATAACTCAACGCTGCAATTAGGGTAAGCACGCCCGTTAGTACCCATAATAAAATAAGCCATCCTGCAGAACCAACATTGCGGGTCATGTCTGCGCTTACCAAAAAAATACCGGAGCCAATCATTGAACCGGCAACAACCATAGTAGCGTCCAACAGGCTGAATGATTGCTTAAATTTTTTCTGTGTTGTTTCGGTAATCATGCAGTTGAACTAATTATTTTTTATTTGGATTAAAGTAACTCCGTGTGGCGCTATTGTTGTCGTGAAAGTATCGCCAAACTTACCAACATCTTTTCTCCGCCACAGATCGCGAACCATACTATTGCTATTCACAACTAATTCTTTATTTGTAACAGCAATTTTTTTGTAGGACGTATCCATATTAAAAATACCGATTGCTTTGCTACCGTCATACATATCTTTCATCCAAACCTGTATGCCATCCCTTTGTAAAATACGATGTGCCTGCCTACCCAACACATCCTGGTCAAGAGCAAGCACTTCGGGGTTCGTTAGCAGATTCAAAGTAAAGTCATTCATTTTGCTGATATCACAGCCAATCAATAGCGGTGAAGATAATAAACACCATAGGCTTACATGCGTGTATTGCTCATCAGGCGTAAGCCTTGATGGATGCAGGTTTTCTCCCCAACCAACTTTTCCAACAATCATCATATCCGGGTCGTTCCAATGGCCGGGAGCAGCGTAAGAAAACAAAGGCTCCTGGGCAAAACCAATGCTGCTAAGGCTTTGCCATGTATCTTCAATATCTCCGGTTGTACGCCAGCTTTGGGCATGTACTTGCGGCCCCCATTTCCACACGTCCTTCATTCCGTATTGGCACAAGCTGTAAATAATATCGCGATGCTGCAATTGCAAGGCGCTATCCATTAGCGCATAAGGCTTAATGTAGGCGGCAAGTGTTGTATCATTTCCTGTTACTCCATCATAACTGCACCAGTCATATTTTAAATAATCAACGCCCCAATCTGCGTACGTTTCCGCATCTTTCAATTCATTTTTATAAGAGCCTAAGAAGCCACCGCAAGTGAGCGGGCCGGGTGATGAATAAATTCCAAAATGCAAACCTTTGTTGTGCAGCCAATCACCCAGCGCTTTCATGTTACTGAATTTTTCATTTGGAATTACAGCGCTATCAGCAGCACGCTTAGGTTGCTGCCATCCATCATCTATATTGATATAGTTCCATCCATAATCAGCCAATCCTTTATCAATTAAAGCCTGCGCAGAACTTTTTACTTTTTCTTCACTCACACTAAGGCCCCAGCAGTTCCAGCTATTCCAGCCCATTGGTGGCGTTAGGGCAATCTGATCACCAACTTTTATAGTGAGCTTTTGCAATGCTTTGCCTGCTTTATTTGAGACGGTAATGTTAGCGGTATAATTTCCTTCATCATTAATTGTTCCACTGATAACTCCATTATTATACATTACTCCTTTTGGCAAGCCTGTAACACTATATTTTATTGGCTTTGCGCCTGATGAGGCAATCTTAAAAATGAATGGAGCGCCGGGATAAACACCATAAACTGAAGCATTATTAATACGTGGTTGTGGCGTTGAAGGTGGTGTTAAAATATACGGCAGCGATTGTGTTTGATGTATGCTTAATGTTGTATTGTTTTGATTGAATCTATAAGAAAATTCAATGCCCGACTGATTGGGAACACTGAATTGATATTGCTGGTGTTGATTAGGTGAAAGACTAATTTTTATTGAGCGTTCAATTATATTTTTTTGATGTGCCGCATCTTTGATAGCGATGTTTAAAACACCAGTAATAGTTGTGTTGAAATGATTGCTAATTTTTACAGGAACTAATGCGTTGCTGTTTTTAAAATCAATACTGTCTGTATTTATATCAACAAATAAGCCGTCTGTTTTTTCAAGCATATCAATGTATGGATTGCCCATGAAAATACCACCGGTGCCACCCCCATCATACACTTTAATGGCAATCACATTTTCGGAATCCCATTTTATCGCATCATCTGTTGTGGCAATTTGATAAGATCTTACGGCAGGCCACTTGCTCAAATACCCACCGGCATCGGAGGGGAAAGCACCAATCTTTCCAATCTTTTTCCCATTTAAAAAAGTTTCATCCACATCGTTTACATGCGCTAAAAAAATGCGCAAACTATCTTTCCAAAAAGCACTTTGTTTTAATGAATATGGAATAATGATATGCATACGATACCATGCATAACCGTGATAATTTTCAAAGCCCTGGCTTTGCCAAACTTCGCCGGTTTTAATGGTTTGCCAATTGCCATCATTGAAAGACGGCGAAGACCATCCGGCGTTATCGCCTGTTATAAATTTTGCATTGGGAAGATAGACAGCATTGTGATGTTGCGCAAAGCATATATTACTTGTAAAGAAAACGATTATTAAAAATGGTAATCGCTTCAGCATAATATTATTTTGGTAAAGAAAAAAAGTAAATAATTTATATAACCTGGAACCCATATGCATACGGGTCATCTTCAGGGTCAATAGTAATTGTGTTATAGCCATAAACCCTTGCCCAGCCTTCAATCCCAGGGCGTATTGCAGGCTTACCTACCATAGTCAACTCTTCCTCAATTGTTCCAATAAATTTTGAGCCGATTATACTTTCATGAATAAATTCATCCCCCTTTTTTAATTTTCCTTTTGCATACCATTGCGCCATGCGAGCTGAAGTGCCCGTGCCACAAGGGCTGCGGTCAATTGCTTTATCACCATAAAAAACCGCATTGCGTGCTGTTGATGTTTTGTCTATTACATCCCCTGTCCATAAAATATGTGAGCAGCCATTGATGGTTACATCATCGGGATGAACAAACTGGTGAGATTCATTGATACGCCTTCGCAACACCGGGCTCCACGCCAGTAACTGCCCGGCGCTATAATGTTGAAGTCCCTTGAAATTTTCCTGCACATCTACTATAGCATAAAAGTTTCCACCATAGCTAACATCCATTTTTAGTAAGCCAAGATCCGGGCATTCCACTTCTATATTTTCAGCAGCAAGAAACGATGGTACGTTGGTGAGCTTTACAGATTTTACTTTTTTACCTTCCTGTTTATAGCTTATTAAAACGAGGCCTGCAGGTGCTTCCATGCGAACAATGCCCGGCGTTTTAGCTTGTATCAATCCTTCTTCAATAGCGATAGTAATCGTGCCGATGGTACCATGTCCGCACATTGGCAGGCAGCCACTTGTTTCGATAAATAAAACTGCAACATCATTTTGCGGGTCATGCGGCGGATACAAAATACTGCCGCTCATCATATCATGGCCACGAGGTTCAAACATCAACCCTTTGCGTATCCAATCATATTCTTTTAAAAAATGTTGCCGTTTTTCACTCATGTTATTTCCATGCAATTCTGGCCCGCCACCGGCTACAAGCCTAACGGGATTACCGCAGGTGTGTGCATCAATACAGAAAAAAGTTTTCTTCATTCAGATTATATGTAATAGATTTTTATTGCCGAAAGCGACATAAATACTTAAAGGATATTTAAAGTAATATAGATAGTTATTTTGTATTGACCTGGAATAAACCTCAGTAGAATAACAATACAGAATTAATAAACCTTATTACCTTATTGAGCTGCAAAATGTTTAATTGAATAAGGTAATAAGGCTTAGAGTTTAAGTACAATAAAAACATTCATGTCTAAAAAGCCTATCATAAATTCACTCCTTACCTCGTATAAACATTATCCACCAGTCGCATTATCTCTAAAGGATTATCATTCTTCAATTCATCCGGCAACATATTATCATAAAAATTTTGCAGAGCAACAGGACGCACCCAACGCTTAATTGCCGCCGTGCCGACAGATGTAAAACGTGCATCGGTTGTTGCAGGATAGGGACCTCCATGAACCATGCTGGCGCAAACTTCAACACCCGTTGGTGCATTGTTTAATAAAATTCTTCCTGCGAGTGTATGTTGCAATTCTATTACATCGGCATAGTCTTCTATATCTTTTTCAGTTGCGATTATCGTTGATGTAAGCTGACCTTTAAGGCTCTTCAAACATTGTTTCAGTTGGGTTTTATCATCGCAAATAATCGCCAATGAATAAGGGCCAAAAACTTCTTCGGCGAAATGTTTAGTATGTAAAAAATCTTTGGCGTTTATGGATGCTACAAGCGCAACGGCTTCCAAATCATTGGCATCGTTGGCAGACTGTGCAATAACTTGTAATCCTTGCTGGTCAAGCATTTTGGCCATTCCCTTTTTATAAGATGAACAGATGCCGCTATGCAACATTTTCTGCGGAGGAACTTTTACGATTTCTTTTCCCAAGTCGGATAAAAATGTATCAAATGCCTCGCTTTTAATACCCAATAAAATACCAGGATTAGTACAAAATTGTCCGACGCCTAAGGTAATAGAACCTGCATAAGTTGTTGCCAACGCTTCAGCATTTTTATTTAATGTATCCGGATAAAAAACAACCGGATTTATACTGCTCATTTCTGCAAAAACAGGAATAGGCACGTCCCGTTGTTGTGCATATTCAACCAATGCTTTACCGCCTGCAAATGAACCGGTAAAGCCAACGCCTTTAGCATGTGGATGCATCACCAATGCTTTTCCAACAACTTTGCCCGAGCCCATTACATGCTGAATAGTATATTGCGGCGCATCTGATATTTCTATTGCTTTTTTCATTGCACTAAACATCAATTCAGATGTGCCAGCATGTGCAGAATGGCCTTTGATAACAACCGAAGAACCTGAAGCCAATGCACTTGCAGTATCGCCACCTGCAGTGGAAAATGCAAACGGAAAGTTACTGGCGCCAAATACGATTACCGGCCCAATGGGCACCAGCATTTTACGAATATCCGGTTTTGGTGGTGTGCGATTATTGTCTGCTGTATCAATGCTTGCTTCTACCCAACTGCCTTCTTTAATTAATGTCGCAAACATTTTAAGCTGGCTGGTAGTGCGTGTCAATTCACCGTTCAATCTTGCCAACGGGAGATTGCTTTCTTCGTTTGCAATCTTTACAAGCGACTCTCTTTGTTTTTCAATTTCACCGGCAACTGTTTCTAAAAAAGAAGCGCGGTTTGCAGGCGAAATTTTCTTATACTGATTGAATGCATCCAAAGCATTTTGCATTACTTCGTCGACATTTACTTCATCCGCAATTTTATTCTTAGTTACTGTCTCGTGCATAATTATTTTTAATGTTTTGAAAAATACGCCATAAAAACTATCGCACAAGTGGGCGATCATTCGCTTTGCCCTGGACGGCCGCGCTGCAATGTCCATTGTACCAGCGCCGGAAAAATAAAATATTTTATTATGCAAATATCTCTTCATGTAATGAAAGGTACTCAGGCAATGTTGGACGAACAGCCAATGCACCGTCAATTACATTCAAAATGTATTCCCTCTCTTTTCCAACCAATGTTAAGCGGGGCGCACGTACATTCTCAGATCCAATGCCAGCCTGTGTTTCAGCAAGCTTAATGTATTGTACGAGCTTGGCATGAATATCAAGCTCAAGCAAGGGCATAAACCAACGGTAAATTTCGGCGGCCTCCCTGATTTTTCCAGCCTTCACTAATTTGTAAATGGCCACTGTTTCCGCAGGGAAAGCGCATACAAGGCCTGCAACCCAACCATCCGCACCAAGCACCAATTCTTCCATAGCCAGGGTATCTACGCCACACAATATTTTAAACCGCTTTCCGAAACGATTGATTATTCTTGATACGTTAGTCACATCTCTTGTTGATTCTTTTACCGCCTGTATATTTTCTACTTCCACAAGCTCATCAAACATTGCCAGTGTAATTTCAGTTTTATAATCTATGGGGTTGTTGTAAAGAATCATCGGAAGTTCAGTAGCCGCAGCTACGGTCTTAAAATATTGCACGGTTTCTCTGTGATCAGTTTTGTAACGCATTGGCGGCAGAAGCATCAATCCATCTGCTCCCCATTGTCTTGCCAGCTTTGCCTGGCGCACTGCTTCAACTGTAGAACCTTCTGCAATATTAATAACTACAGGAAGCGAGCCATCAAACTTCTCTAAAGAAAAACGGATCAACGTTTCTTTTTCGGATTCAGAAAGTGTACTAGACTCGCCCAAAGTACCTCCGAGAATGATACCACTTATTCCTGAACGAACCTGTACTTCCAAATTCTTCTCAAATAGTTGCAGATCCAATTGATCGTTACTGTCAAATTTTGTAGTAAGTGCGGGATACACCCCGTTCCAATTGATATTCATAATTTTTTTTATCAAAAATATTTATAATCAGTTTTATATAGTAAACATTTATTAATTAATCATCACCTTAAATTAACCGTTGATGGGCAATGCGATGATATACCATTTTTTAAGAAAATTATATTATCCGATAATAACCGTATTTTAACCTGATCCCCGGAAATTATTATAAAACGGGATAAAATAGGTAAATTACTCCTGAAAAATAAATAAATGTATTTTTTACACTCAAATTATTTATTATGAAGATATTAGAATTTACCTTACCCGTTGCAGACAACAAGAGTATTATAATTAAAGAAGAAAAGCTGCCGCATTTTTATCCGCATCTTCACCGGCATGCTGAAGTACAAGTTACCTGGATCATTGAGGGAGAGGGAACGCTTGTCGCCGGCAATGCAATGCATAACTTTCAAAAGAATGAAATATTCTGGATGGGTGCAAAACAGCCACATGTATTTAAAAGCACCCCTGATTATTTTGAAAATAAGAGTAAAAAACGAACGCATTCTATAGACATATTTTTTAATGCGAATATGCAGTTGTCTTCTTTCTTTTCCCTACCGGAGATGAGAAGTCTGAAGACTTTCATAGATCAACAGAACAATGGATTTAATGTTCCGAAAAATAGGGTAAGCGACATTTCAAAAAAAATGCTGCTTGTAAGTAGCACCAGTGGGGCTGAGCAATTTATTCATTTCATTGATCTGCTAAAGGATTTTTCAACGCTGCCAAATGTCAATGCACTTTCTTCCGAATCAAAAACAGTTAAGGTAAATGACATTGAAGGTCTACGCATAGCAAATATTTACAATTATGTTATGCAGAACTACAAAGATTCTATCACACTTGAAGAAGTAGCAAAGATCGCATACATGACACCACAGGCATTTTGCCGTTATTTTAAAAAACATACACACAATACGCTGGTTTCATTCGTTAACCAGGTGAGGGTTAATGAAGCCTGTAAGAAATTGGTTGAGCAGCAAAATGATACAATAGCCTGTATTGCCTATGATACAGGATTTAATAGCATAACAAACTTTAACCGAGTATTTAAAAGTGTTGTAAAAAAATCACCGAAAGAATATCTTGAAAGCTATATGCAGAAAGTGAATTAGTAGATTTTTTTATTAGTCTCAAACGGTACGGTATGAAATTCGTCTGGTCCAAAAGCCGGCCATTTAAAAACATATAAGTGGCTATCAAAAACATCAGTAACCAAAAAAATAGGTGCTCAAATATAATCCGGTAGTATTCCCTGTCGCCTGTTTCAGGGAAAAGTAATATTTGTATTTTACGGGTAACATTTTTAGGTTGTTTCTAAAGAGTTTTTTCTGTAACCTTTAAACTGGAATTTAATTGCGATTAAAAGGTGGTAAATTTATTTCCGGCGGCCTTATTTCCTGAATGTTTAATGCCCTTTCCCACGACTGAATTGTGTTCTTAACAAAAGTAGCCTCGACAGGAATCGAACCTGTATCTGGAGCTTCGGAAACTCTTATACTATCCATTGTACGACGAGGCCATTAATAAATTACTGAATGCTATTTTGGCTGGCAAATTTACAATAAAAATTTTCTGGTACATTGGGCTGTTTTAATTGAGATCTGGACAATACATTATTTAATTAATCCATGAGCGTTGGTACTGAATATTTTTACAGCTATTGCAAGAAGAATAACACCAAAAAATTTTCTAACAACAATCAGCCCATTTGGCCCCAAAGCTTTCTCAATCCATCGTAACGATTTTAATACGGCAAAAATCACTACGCAATTAATGAGTATTGCAATCAAAATATTTATGTCGAAATAATTTGCCTTTAGCGACATGATAGTCGTAAGTGTACCAGAACCCGCTATTAATGGGAAGGCTATCGGAACTACGCTTCCACTTTTTGGATTGTTATCTGGCTTGAAAAGGTCCAGTCCCAATATCATTTCTAATCCTATTATGAATATCACAATACTTCCAGCCACTGCAAATGATTGCACATCAAGCCCAAGCAAGTTTAAAAATGGCTGCCCTAAAAAAAGAAATAAAATCATGAAAGCGCCTGATGCAATAGTTGCTTGTGCAGAACGTATCACGCCTCCCATTTTTTCTTTTAAAGAAATTAGGATAGGAATTGAACCCAGTATATCTATCACCGCAAACAACGTAAATGTAACGGTGATGATCTCATCAATTTTTATATTGGCAAAATCGGCCATTCAATGTTTTGTACAAATGTAGTATAGATAAACCAACACTATAAGAACCTCGCTCCTCGAACGCCACCTGATATTTGACTCTGCAGCGAATTTATAAAGCGATCTGTATTCCTGCATTTACATTAAACCCTTTAGTTGTAAATCCTCTCGTTACAAAATATTTTTGATCTGTTATATTTTGAAGGTCCGCAAAAACACTAAATTTTTTATTGAATTTGTATCGGCTGTAAAAATTTAAAGTATAATATGCGTTCAATTGATAATGCGCGGCCATATATTGCGGCTCAAAAGCTTTGCTCACCGTTTTTAAATGCATTGAAAGAAATACATTTTTTGTAACACTATAATTCAACGAAAGATTAAGAATACTTTTTGGCCTTTTGTATAAATTAAAAAATGATGTGTCTTTACCCGGAGAAGTTTGTGTCGTTACTTCCCCATCAACAAAAGTATAATTGGCAGCCGTTGAAAATTGGGGTGTAAAATTAATCGACGCTTCAGCTTCCACGCCATAATCATGTTGCTTATCTCCGTTAATATAATTGCTTGCATAAGAGGTCGGATCAGTGTAAAAAAGAAAAACATCTTTCCCATTCCTTATAAATCCGGTTATGCGGGCGTTTATTTTATTTGTGGAATATTGAAGACCTGCTTCATAGCTGGTAGTTGTTTCAGGCTTTAGATTTTTATTGCCGTATTCTGAATACAATTGATATAAAGAAGGTACGCGGTAGCCAGAAGAAATGTTTGCATATATTTTATACTGGCCATTAATTACAAAAAAAGGATTGATGGAATAAGTGAAATTATTTCCATAAATACTATGATGATTCAACCTTCCCCCAAAATCAAAATTGAAACCTTTTTTCGATTTTATAAATAACGATGCATAACCGCTAAATTGATTTGTATGCGCGGAATCTGCCGCTATCGGCAAAGCCGGGTAACCATAGTCCGGCAAGTAAATATAAAGCTGGTTCGTTTTATTTTGACGGTAGTCTGCACCGGCAAGAAGGGACATATGTTTATTTAGATCCAAGCTGGTATACAATTCAGCGAAATTTGAAGTGCCGTTATATCTTCCTTTTTGATAGGTTGAATATCCGCCAACGTATGTGGAATCATCTAAAAAATTACGGTTGAAAATATTGTAATTGTACTGTGCTTTTATAAATCCGTTTTTTAATTTATAGTCAATTGAAAGCCCCGCTATAGTATTATCATTATGATAAGTATAGTCTTTATCATCCATAAATGCGCCGGCATCAATATCAGCATGGTTGTTATTATATTTCCCAAAAATATTAATGGATGTTTTTTTAAACGGATGCGTTCCGTAATTCAATTGTACCACGTCTTGCTTAAAACCATCCTTATCAAAATTGTTTTTTCCTGTAGAATCATACGCAGAAGAAAATCCTTTGCTATCAATTTTATTGTATGAAATTAGATACGTTTGTCCTTTACCGCTAGTTCCGCTTAATGATATTGATTCTTTATAAGTTTTATAACTTCCTGCAGAAAGACCGACGTTTAAATTAAAGGGTTTGTTTTTACCTTTTTTACTAATAATGTTGATTACACCTGCAACGGCATCAGAGCCATACAACGTAGATTGAGCGCCCTTTAAAATTTCAATTTTTTCAATATTATCTACCGCAATATTATTAAGATCAAATTCGTTGGAAATGCCGGAAGGGTCATATAAAGGAATTCCATCCAACAAGATTAATGTATTAGACGAGGAAGCGCCTTGCATGTAAACCGTTTGATTAGTTCCTAAGTTATTATCGGCACCATTGATCATTAAACCGGGCTGCTGGTTTAATACCTCTCCGAGGGTTTTCCCGAAACTTTTTTGTAATTGATCCTGTGAGATAATGTCAACAACTTTTCCCGTTTGTACCTGTTTTTGCAGAAACTTGTTTGCCGTTACAATAACTTCATCTAATGTTTTTGTACTGTCTTTTTGTGCCTGTGCATAACCGCTGAAAATTACAGCAGCCGCAATAAAAATTCCTTTTTTCATTTTGTAGAAAATTTTTTTTGTGACTGCTTTCGAAATAAAAAAAGATAGAAATATAATGCCTTTCAGCTTTACACTCCATGCCTTTCACCCGAAAGCTTTGAATTGTTTTAATGCAACAGGCAGGTCTTCTGGCTTAAGCGTCTTAGATGCCTTCCCGTCCAATTTGTATGAACAGTGGCGAAAGATCTAAGATGTTACTCCTTTCTTTTTGCAAAGATCGGGACTTTTTACAGCTACGGGGATAGCGCCGGAATTACACCGGCTTCCCTTTTAATCCCGGGTTTTTTATCGGGAACCAATTACGCGGCAAATGTAATCGCAATATTTTTGGAATTCAAAAACAAAATTTTAAGTCTTTGAAAAGTAGGCAAAATTTTTCCTAAATTTTTTGCTGATTAGTCAACTTTAGGAACGGTTGAATTGAAATATTATCCCCGCATAATAATTTGTTCCCGAGGCAAGGTTGTAATAACGGCCCCCAGCAGCGTTGATATCATTACCAAGACTGTATTTTTCATTTAAAATATTTTCAACGCCCGTAAATAATTCCCACGCTATTTTTCTTGTTGCGCTGGTTTTAAAACCGAGCCGGAGGCCAAGCAATCCATACGGGGATGCATAGGAGGAGTTTGCATCGTTTAATGCGATATGGCCGCTATAAAAGAAATTGGTGTTAGCGTATAGCCCAACTTTTGTATTAACATCAAACCCGGCGGCAACCGTTTGTGCAGCCACTCCCGGAATTTTATTTCCGGAATAGTCGGCCGCTAATTGTTTGAAATTTTTATAATGAAAATTATCCCATGTATCACTTGCGTGCAAAGCTGCATGATTAATAAAAGCATTTGCGTTGTTACTAATTTCATAAGAAATATAACTCTCCAATCCATTTTCTTTTCCTGAACCCGCATTCACAAAATAATCAGCACCGCCAGTATTTTGCCGCTGCACAATAGAATTTTTAATACGGTAAAAAAATGCATTTATATCAAAGTATAATTTTCCGGCAAAAAGATTTCCTCTTGCCCCAAATTCATAATCTAAACCGTCCTCGGCCTGGAGAGTTGTATTAAAGACGTTTGTGGAGGGTAATATTTCTGCAGTCGTTGGAGGAGAAAATCCCCTTGCAATGCTGCCATATACTGATACAGATGGATTCAACTTTTTAAGTATCGCAAATCGCGGTGTTACCTCATTATTGAATTTGCGGTTATCATTTACCGGCGGCAAAGTTGATAATCTTGAAAAATTAAGCCGGTATTGATTTATACTTGCGCTCGTTGTGAGGATCCAGCCGGTGGCCAATTCAACAATTGCCTGCACAAAAATAAAGCCCTGGTTATTATAAATTTCATCATCAGTTTGAAGAGAATCTGTTTGTCCATTCTTATTGTTATAAATTCTTTGTGTATTGAAATTCTGTTGAAACTCAGCGCCGCAATTGAGTGTTAACAAAGTGGTTTGTAATTTTTTATCAAACTCAAAAACTGTACGACCACCAAAATGCGGTTCGGTTGTTCTGCCATAATTCCGAAAGGACGGGTTGCGTGTCTGCGTATATGCGCCATAGATAGATGTGGTATTTTTAAAATTTTCGTTGAAATTATTTTT
This sequence comes from Chitinophagales bacterium, assembly GCA_038245055.1. Taxonomy (GTDB): domain Bacteria; phylum Bacteroidota; class Bacteroidia; order Chitinophagales; family Chitinophagaceae; genus Ginsengibacter. Next base: position 47,163 of record JBBRSV010000019.1, read on the forward strand.
ATAGCTAACGCCACTAATGAATGTTTTTTGGTAAAAAGCTGCCTTCGCCTGTGCGGCACTGGGAAACCCCCCGGCCGCCGGCCTTGCTGACTTACCATTAATATTATATTCTTTTAAAGTGAGTGCACCGGGAGTTTGATAATAAAGGTCTGCATATAAAAAATGCGCCTGCAATTCAGATTTGTAATTGGGCTTTGATACAACATCCCAGGTAATCACATCGCGGCGCATGGCCGTGTGGTTCCTGTATCCGTCGCTTGTTTGGTGCTGATAGTTAATGGTACTATGCGTACTGTCGTTGCCCAAACGGATATTCGCGTTCACATTATTCAGGTTATAACTACCGGAATTATAAGCAAGAGAAATCCCGGAGTGAAATAAATTAACATCATTTCTTATAAGTAAAACTCCGCCAGTACCTGCGCCATAGATGCTTCCAGCGGGGCCTTTAATTACTTCAATTGATTGAAAATTATAAAACCCTAACTGATTAAGGTAGGTATTTCCGCTCGGGTCAGTATAAGGAATTCCATCATAATACACCTTTACATTTCTAACGCCAAAGGGTGACATAAGAGAACTACCGCGAATGCTTAAACGATAACTTCCGGGCGAACGTTCTTCCATACGCACGCCGGGATTGTTATTCAGCGATGATAAAATACTGGTATTGTTATAACGGTTAAGATCTGCTTTTACCACCATACTAACGGCCGCGGGCACATCTATAAGTTTCCTGTTGTTTTCATACGCATTTACAATAATATTCTGAAGCGTTAAAGACGAGTCAGGCTTAATTAAATTTTGAGCAGTTGACGATCCAAAAAATGGTAGTAATAAAAGAATAATCTTCCTAATATTCATAATACACAAATGTAACCACAAATATTTTTTACCTTCCCAAAATGAAACCTGCAAGGCAACTAAACCTATTTGACTTAACAATCATTATGGTGAGTTTTGTTATAGGCATGGGAATTTTTAGAACGCCTGTAAATGTTGCCAAAGCAGTAGATAATCAATTTATTTTTTTTAGCGCATGGATTGCCGGTGGCCTGATAGCCTTTTGCGGAGCGCTCACTTATGCTGAAATAGGCAGCCGTATGCCGGTTACTGGTGGATACTATAAGGTGATTGCCTTCGCTTATCATCCGTCGATTGCCTTTGGTGTTAATTGCATTATACTGGTTTCAAATGCCGCATCATTAGCAGCCGTTGCTTTGGTAGGTGGCGAATATATTACCGGTATTTTTGTTCCTCAATCCACGGATGCGAACTGGATATTGATTCCTACGAATGCGCAACATATTCAAACGGTTCAGATCATCATTGCGATTACGGCGATCCTGATCTTTTACGGAGTAAATTTATTAGGATTAAAAATGAGCGCGCGCACGCAAAATGTGCTTACCACCGTAAAAGTTTTGATGGTTATTTTACTAATAAGCCCTTTGTTTTTTGCGGGACATCCTGCAACCTCAGTGGTAGTATCCGCTTCGCAACACAGCCCTGCATTAATGGAATATTTAAAGGCTTTTGGTGTTGGCTTGGTTGCCGTAAGCTTTACTTATGGAGGTTATCAGCAAACAATTAACTTTGGTGAGGAAGTCCGCAATCCTCAAAAAACACTTCCGCGCGCAATATTTTTAGGGATCACGCTCATAATCATTTTATACCTTTTAATTAACTATGCTTATGTAAAAGTCATTGGTTTTGAAGAATTAAAAACAAGCAAAAATATAGCAGCAATAATGGCTGGCAAAGTATTTGGAGTTTATGCAGAACGGGTTTTATCCGTGCTGCTCTTTCTTAGTGTGCTTGGGTATGTAAATGTACTGTTGCTAAGCAACCCACGAGTAATGGCCGCGATGAGTGATGATAAAATCCTGCCCCCGGTATTTAAAAAAAGGCATTTAAAAACAGAAGCGCTTACCACTTCACTCAGTGTTTTTTCAGGCTTATGCATCCTCATACTTTTTTGGGCAAAAGAATTTGATAACATTCTAAGCTTTACTATTTTTCTTGATTGTTTCGGAATGATTTTTTCCGCAGGAAGTATTTTTTTAATAAGAAAGAAAACCGCTTATTTAAACGATAAGGGAATTTTTATGATGAAGTTATATCCCTTATTACCTATAATATTCATCGCTTCCTATACTTTTGTGGGCATCAGCATTGCCGCTGATTATAAAAATAATAATTACGCGGCCCTCACTGGCATTCTGGTGCTGGCAGGTTTCATTATCCTTTATTTTATAGCAAAAGCTTTTGCTGGTAATAAGGAAATTAAAGAATAACAGCTATGGATATTTCATATATTTTAAACGAATTAGGCGAAGACCGGGAAGACTATTTCAACTCGATAGCACCGCCGATAATACAAAGCAGCAATTTTGCTTTTAAAAAAGTAAATGATTTCCGGAAAGGGTTACAGGACGAAGCTTCTACTTTTTTATATAGCCGCGGTACTAATCCAACTTTAAAAATACTTTCGCAAAAGCTCGCAGCGCTTGATGGTGCTGAAGATTGCCTTGTTTTCAATAGTGGCGCAGGCTCAATCTTTGCTGCGGTACTTGCCAATGTAAGCGCCGGCGACCACATCATTTCTGTTAATAGGCCATACACCTGGGCTCAAAATCTTTTTAATAATATTTTACCAAGGTTTAATGTAACAACTACTTATGTTGACGGAAGAGATATTGAAAATTTTAAAAATGCGATCCAACCTAACACAAAAATTATATACCTGGAAACGCCAAACAGTTGGAGTTTTTATCTTCAGGATTTAAAGGCAGTTGCATCGCTTGCCAAATCAAAAAATACTATTACGATATGCGATAATAGTTACTGCTCACCGTTATACCAGCGGCCGATTGGATACGGAATTGACCTGGTGCTGCAAAGCGCGACTAAATACATAAATGGTCACAGTGATGTAGTTGCGGGAGTTCTTTGCGGAACTTCAGCAATGATGACAAAGATTTTCAAAAGCGAATACATGAATATGGGAATTGGCACAACCCCTTTCAATGCATGGCTGGTTATTCGCGGTTTGAGAACCATCAACATCAGGTTGGAAAAAATTTCCAAAACAACACCCATAATTGTCAATTATCTAAAGAACCATGAAAAGGTTGAAACGGTCGTTTTTCCTTTTGATAAAGACTTTCCTCAATATGAATTAGCTAAGCAACAAATGGAAGGTGCGTGCGGTTTATTTTCATTTACCATCAAAGCAAAAACACTTAAAGAGGTAGAGAATTTTTGTGAGGGATTGCAACACATTCTCATGGCTGTTAGCTGGGGTGGTCACGAGTCATTGATAATTCCTGGTTGTGCATCGATAAGCGAAGATGAGTTTGACGCCGCAAATACAGACCACCGAAGAATAAGAATGTATGTGGGCCTTGAAGACCCGGATTATTTAATTAAAGATTTGGAGAGAGGATTTAATATGATTTAAAAAAAACTTCGTTACATTAGCCGGCCTAATTTCACATTAGTAATTTGCCTTTTATCCTTCTGAAATACTATTAATCTACCAAATTAGTATTTTTGTCCAATGCGTAAAAAATTCAGACTTTTAATTACCTTTTGTTTATTAGCAGCTATGGCGCAAGCTCAGGAAAAATGGAGCCTTCAACGTTGTGTGCAATATGCTTTAGACAGCAATATTTCTATAAAACAAAATGAAATACAAGCCGAACTTGTAGCAATCACTTATAAAGAAAGCAAGCTTTCGCAGATTCCAGCTGTAAATTTCAGCAACAGTGATGGATACCGGTTTGGCAAATCTCAAAACCCGTCAACAGGAATTTTGGAGAATCGGAATTTTTTCCAGATAGGATTAAACCTTCAAACGAGCGTTAATATTTTTAATTGGTTCTCAAAGAAAAATACAATTCTCGCCAACGCGTGGTCTGTTATGGCCGCCAAAGCAGCAACGGATAAATTAAAAAATGATATTGCACTAACGGTTGCTAACTCCTACCTGCAAGTATTACTGGCGCGTGAGCAGGAAAAAATTGCCGCGGTGCAGGTGCAACAATCCATATCGCAACTTGGTATTGTAAATAAGCAAGTGAATGCGGGGGCACTTCCGCAATTAAACGCCGTAGAACTTGAAGCGCAACTGGCCAGCGATAGCTCCAATCTTATTACTGCAAAGGGAAATGTAACGCAAACTAAATATGTGTTGATGGCTTACATGAATGTTGAGGCCGATCAGCCATTTGAAATAGAAGAGCCTTCTGCGGATAAAATACCGCTTGATCCCATTGCTGAACTTCAACCTGAAGACGTTTATGCGTTGGCGTTAGTCAACCTTCCGCAACAAAAAGTAAATGACTATAATTTAAAAGCTGCACAAAAAAATTCCCTGGCCGCCAGGGGCTTATTATATCCGACGATTTCCGCTTTCGGAAGCCTTGGTTCCAATTACGGATATTTTCGCTCACCGACATACGAACAGATATTATCTGGTTATGGTCCAAGTGGCCTGGTGGTAAACAATGGCTCGGGCATTGTTGATGTTCAAAGGCCGTTGTACACAAATGGCGGAAAAAATGGCTATGTCACTTCCGATCCGTTAGGTACGCAATTCAGCAATAATTTCGGGCAATCAATTGGCATAAATATTTCCGTTCCAATCTTTAACGGATGGCAGGCAAAAGGAAATTACCAAAGGACAAAACTAAATATCAAATCCTTGGAGTACCAGGTAAGGCTGGACAATCAAACCTTGAAACAGGATATTTTCCAGGCCTATAATGCTGCCATAGTTGCGTTGGAAAAGTTTAATTCATCGGCAAAGTCTGTAGATGCTGCGCAAAAAAGTTATGACTTCGCAACTCAAAGATTTAATATCGGCATATTAAGTACGCTGGAACTGATTACCGATCAAAACAATTTATTTCGGGCAAAACTTCAATACGTTTCAAATCAATTTGATTATGTTTTTAAAATGAAAGTATTGGAATTTTATAAAGGCATGGGAATAAAATTATAGGTA
>JBBRSV010000020.1:0-50927 GCA_038245055.1 Chitinophagales bacterium
ATTTACTGAAACGCCGACTGAAGATGGGGAATTACTGGACAAAAGCCTTGGAAGCTATTTGCAACAAATAACGCTTCTTACCGATGCTGATGATGATAAAGGCGAAGCAGATGTGGTTAAACTAATGACGATACATGCCGCAAAAGGATTGGAATTTCCTGTGGTTTTTGTGGGCGGCCTTGAGGAAACTTTGTTTCCCAATTCAATGTCCATCAACACAAGGGAAGAGCTTGAAGAAGAAAGACGATTATTTTATGTAGCGATTACACGGGCAAAGCAAAGATTGTGGCTCACTTATGCAAATACCCGGTACCGGTTTGGAAACCTTACCCAAAATGATCCAAGCAGGTTTATAGATGAACTTCCGGAAGAGCGGCTTGACCGTGCGTTCGCAGGCGGTAATATGCGTAATAACCAATCAACCAACCACTGGAATGCTTTCGATAAATCAAAATCAGACTTCGGAAGGCAAAGTACCCAGGAAAGGAGCCCTGCCGCAGAGAAACCTGCTTATCTTATCAATTCCCCAGCAATTAAAATAAAGGAGCATGTGCCATCCATAGGCTTCGCGCCGAGTGACACCACCAATTTGCAAACCGGGCAAAAGATAGAACATCAAAAATTTGGCTTTGGAGAAGTAATTAAAATGGAGGGAGCCGCTCATAACCCTGTAGCGACTGTAAAATTTGAGTTTAACGGTGAAAAGAAAATAATGCTGAATTATGCAAAATTGAGAATTGTGGAATAATTCCTGAAAGAATAATTGCTTCATTAATAATCGTCTCTCACTTTCATTGAGTGGCTTTTTCGTCTTTAATCTTTACCTTTGTAACTTAATTTTTTTTATGATTAAAACAGGCAACCCGGTAATTAGCATTTATACTGAAATGACACCTAATCCCGAAACAATGAAGTTTGTTGCGAATAAACTTCTATACCCGGGAAAGAGTATTGATTTTCAAGATGAAACCAGTGCCTCTCCATCGCCTCTTGCCATGGAACTTTTTACTTTTCCTTTTATCAAATCCGTTTTCATTGCAAGTAATTTTGTAACTCTTACAAAAACAAATGAAACCGAAAATTGGCAGGATGTAATTCCCTCAATTAAGCAATTTCTAAGGGAATATTTGCAGGAAGGAAAACCGATCGTTAATGAAGACCAGGTATCTACCAGGAAAACGGAAAGTACGAACGAAGTGAGTGCCGATGACGGTGATGTGGTTAAAAGGATAAAGGAATTACTTGAAAATTATGTAAAACCTGCGGTGGAAATGGACGGAGGCGCCATACAATTTAAAAGCTATGAAGATGGAAGAGTAAACCTGATGTTGCAAGGAAGTTGCAGTGGCTGCCCCTCATCAATGATTACACTGAAAGCCGGTATTGAAGGAATGATGAAGCGAATGATTCCTGAAGTAAAAGAGGTTGTGGCAGAAGCGGATTAAACTAAAATTATTTAAAAATATTTTGAGGCATCTTTTAAAGGATGCCTTTTTAATTTATATCTAAGCTACATTTGATTCTCAACTTTTTATTTGAGCCTTACAGAAATTTTTCAGCAATTTATAGCCGACATACAGAATACTACGCTGTTAGAATACATTGCCGTATTTTTTGGAATAGCAAGTGTTTGGTACAGCATGCGCGAAAATATTCTCGTTTACCCGGTAGGGTTAGTAAGCACAATTATTTACGTCTATATTAGTATAAAAGGTAGTTTATTGGGAGAAGCCTCGGTAAATTTTTATTATACGGTGATGAGTATTTATGGTTGGATACTATGGGCTAAAAAAAATCAACAACGGGAACACGTTGTTGTAATCACCTGGTCAAATAAAAAAGAATGGGTGCAGGAATTAATTTTTTTCGCATCCTTTTACATTGTCATATTTGGCGCACTTACTTACCTCAAAAAAGATTTTGCACCTGGCGCCATTCCCTGGGCTGATGCCTTTGCCAGTGCAACTGCGTTTACGGGCATGTGGCTGATGGCCCGTAAAAAAGTTGAAAGCTGGTATTGGTGGGTGATTACCAACTTAACATCTATTCCATTGTACTTTGTGAAGCATTACGTATTTACGAGTATCTATTATATTGTTTTACTCGTGATGGCATTTTGGGGTTTAAAGGAATGGATAGCGCGGGCTAATAAACATATTGTTGAGAAAGAAGAAATCGCAGAATGGAAGCAATAAAAAAATTTGTAATAATAGGACCGGAATCAACAGGAAAGAGTACGCTGTGCGCCAAACTTGCCTCGCATTTTGGAACGATTTGGGTACCGGAGTATGCGAGAGAATATCTTGAAACAAACGGAACCGAATATAATTTTGATAACCTGCTCTCCATTGCGAAAGGACAGATAACTCTTGAAAATTCTGTAATGTTACAAACTGAAAACAGCTCATCCAACAAAATTTTTATTGACACAGATATGTATGTAATGAAAGTTTGGTGTGAATATGTTTTTAATAAGTGCCATAACTGGATATTAAACCAAATTGCCGAAAGGCATTATGATGGCTACCTTTTATGTAACGTGGATTTACCCTGGGTTAAAGATGAACTTAGAGAATATCCGGACGTAGAAACAAGGAATAAATTGTATCATTTTTATAAAGATCTTTTGGTTAACCAATCAGTGCCGTGGATAGATATAAGCGGTACCTATGATGAACGAATACAAAAAGCTGTAGAATTTGTAAATCAAATCTAGCGGTTATGTACCAGCTTATTTTAATAACGCCTGTATGTCAGGATCTGCCTCTAAATTATTCATTTGTCTTAATATCCATGGATATCTTAAAGCAACGTGCACTGATAATGGCTTTATTGTAAAACCGATTGGGTTGGGCAGGCAGGCGGCAATAAGTGCGGCTTCTTTTTTTGATAAATTTATTGCAGGCTTTTTAAAATAATGTTCGGAGGCTGCCTCGGCTCCAAATATTCCCGGACCCATTTCTGCAACATTCAAATACATTTCCAGGATGCGTTTCTTACTCCAAAACGTTTCAATCATAAAAGTAAAATATACCTCAAGTCCTTTACGCAAATAACCTCCATGTTGCCAGAGGAACACATTTTTAGCCACCTGTTGGCTTATAGTGCTTGCTCCTCGCAACGATTTGCTTTTTTGATTATGTTTCATCGCTTTTTGAATACTCTTGAAATCAAAACCATTATGGTCCGGAAATAATTGATCTTCACCTGCCATTACTGCCACCTTAATATTGGGGCTTATCTCATTCATGTTCCTGTATTTTCTATGAAGCCCATGGCCATGTACAAGACTTCCAATTTGAGTGATGGTTATGGGCGGATTGACCCACTTGCAAAAAATTATATACAAAATAGATAGAAGGAAAGAGATGAGCATAAATTTTAGAACGCCCCAAACGATCCTTTTTACGAAACTTCTTTTAGCCTTTTTTGATTTGGTTGCCAATAAAAAAAATTTATTTCACCCGGATGTATTCCAGTGAATATTTTTTGCCCAGGAGGAGGCCTTTGCTGCCAGATTTTATCAGAAGATATCCAATAAAAGCAAGCAAAACTGCGCCGCCCACAAGATAAGGACTTGCATAATATTGAGATTTCGGTTTTGTGAAAAGCCAAGTTCCCAAACCAACTGTTGTCAATAACACGCCACCGCCAAATAATGCCCCACCGGACGCAGACCAGTCAAAATTGTTTTTATTGTTTTTGCCAAAGCTTGTTATTTGTTTATAATTAATATTAAAAGGGTAAGTGCCTACCGTATCAAGAAAATAAAAGCCAAGATTGCTAGGTATTTGCCTGATATCATATTGTACGAGAAAAAGCGAATCGTGCCGAATAGATTGAATTAATCCGCTGTAATAGCCCGAGGACGTGCTAAAATCTATTTGGTTTCCCGGAAAAAAAGTTTTCAAAGTGACGTTATGTTTTTTCAAAAGCAGGATATCTGATGGCTGTGCTGTACTTGAGAAAAATAAGAAAACGGCCAGGATTAAAGAGAAACAAAACTTCATGAGGTGAAGTGTTTATTTATAAAGAATAAAACACCAGTGAGCAATACAGTACCAAAGATGAGCAAAATTAATCCTGAAATTTTGTTAATAAGCCTAATATTTTTTACAGTGAGCTTAGACGCCAATTTACCTGCTAAAGTAACCTTTACAACATCGGCCGACATATTTAAAAGAAGGGTCGTTGAGAAAATAATTATACGTTCTCTTATAGTGTGTGTAACAGCGATTGCGGTTGCTGCAGTAAGCCAAAAAGCCATTACCGCAGGATTAAGCGTGTTAAGTAAAAAACCCTGCAATGCAATTTTTGCATGGTCACTTGCCTTTAATGGAGGGATGGAAACATCTTCAGGATGCTGCGAAACTTTTTTAAAAAATAAGTAATAAACACCCATCCCGATAAGAAATATGCTTCCGGCAATACCTATCGGTTTTTTAAAATCCATAAGATGTGTAACAAGTTCAGAAAAAATATTACTCAAAAGCACTAGTAAAAAATCACTTAGCCACACGCCTGCGACAAAACTAAATCCACCTTCTTTTCCATTATTGATACTCTGCTTAATAATCGTAAAAATTACCGGCCCAACCGATATTACAAGTAGCAGGCCCATCGCAAGACCTTTTAGTATTGCCTCAAGAACATCTACCATTTACACAAAAAGTGTTTAATTATTATAAAATATGGGGATGATAAAACTACAAATTAAACTGTAAGAAGTTTAATGCTAACGTTAACTAGATTAAAATATTATACTTTCTCGCCGCTTAGAAATTTCTGCCAGTCTTCCAGCATTTTACCTTTTAGAACTCTTGGAAATTTATGCTGGCCCCCAACTTTACCTTTTGATTTCATAAAATTCATGAAGGTGTTTTCACTCAATACATCCACGAAAATTTCTTTTAATGCATGTTTTCTTTCCACTTCATAATCGTCATTTAGCTCCTTTAGCTTTTCATCAATCAGAATTTTCAAATGCTCAGAATTCACGATATCGTCTGTTGAGATGAACCAGTGATGAGCAAAAAAACTGCCGTAAGGAACACCTGCAACAGTAAATTCTCCAATAGATATATTAAGTTCCTCACTCACCAGCTTAATCGCCTGGTTCATATTATCAACACTCAAATGTTCACCTACCAAGCTTAAAAAATGTTTTGTTCGCCCGGTGATTATGATCTCACTTTTTTCTATATCAACAAATTTTATCGTGTCTCCTAACAAATAGCGCCAGGAACCGGCGTTGGTACTTATAAGAATTGCGTAATTCTTATTCTCTTCAACCTCGTGAATCATCAGGGCCTCAGGGTTTTCAACCATATTGCCTTCACTGTCAAAATTTTTATAATCAAAAGGAACAAATTCAAAAAAGATATTATTATTAATAGCAAGGCGCATGCCCTTTGCATCTTGCCGGTTTTGATAGGCAAGAAAACCTTCACTTGCCAAATAAGTTTCAATATAAGTAATCGGCTTGCCTAGTAATTTATCAAAACCTTTTTTATAAGGCTCAAGGGCTACACCTCCGTGCACGTAAAATGCAAGGTTGGGCCATATTTCATGAATATTTTTAAGGTTGTATTTTTCTATAACCTTTTCCATACAAAGCTGTACCCACGCAGGCACACCTACCAAAAAAGCGATATCCCATTCCGGTGCCCGTTCTACAATTTCGTCCAGCTTCTTAGACCAGTCTTTTTCTTTCGCAATTTTTCTACCAGGCTTATACATGCCCTGGAACCAAAACGGTATATTCTTAGCCTGAATTCCGCTTAAATCGCCTGCGTAATACGTTGCGGACTTTTGTAAGTGCGTACTTCCACCAAGCATCAGCCAACCCTTGCCTACAGAAGATTTCGGCACATTGCTGTAAGAGGCAAGGCTAATAAGCTGGCGTATACTTGTAAGTGTATTAGCCCGGATTAGCTCCTTAGTTACCGGAATATATTTACTGGAAGATTCACTTGTGCCACTGCTCAATGCAAAAAATTTAATGGTTCCCGGCCAGCAAACGTCGGGCTTTCCGTCAAGTGCACGGTACCACCACTCATGAAAAATCTTGCTATAGTTATAAGTGGGTACTATTTGCTGAAAAGATTTACAAGGATGCCTGCTAAGAAGAATTTCATCAAATAAATATTTTTGGCCGAATTCAGTAAACCGGGCTTTTCTTAATAATTTAATAAGCACTTTCAATTGTTGTCTCTTTGGAGAACTCACAGGAATGTTTAATGCCCTGGAAAGAGATTTAGGTAATTTGAGGTCTATAAATGCCATTCAATTAGAAAGTTGAGACTAGTACAAATTTAACGAATACTAAAGGTAGATGTAATAATAATTTAAGAAATCGCGAACCTAAAAAAGTAAATTACATTTATATCGATATATAACCGCCTGATAAGTGCTTCATACCGTTTGCTAAATGAATCTATTTAATTGAAAATAAAGAATAAACTTTACTATGTCAAAAAAAGGATTGAACACGTTGCTTGCTAAATTCACCTCAATAATGATTTTTAAATAAAGGTATTTCTTTCTATAAAATCGTGTGTGTAGTTTTTAATCAGGATGCTCCCGGCCGGTTTCGTCGGGAGTTTTTTAATTTTTGAAATTTATTTCCAAAAAAATGAAAAATGTTTGAAGGACAATTTTTCAAAGAAAATATTATCAGGAAGATCAAAATTATTTTTTGCCATTTTCTAATAAATTTAAACAGGTAAAAAAATTACATTAATTTTACTGCAAACGTGGTTAGCTTAACGGTCATTGAAAGTTAGTCATTCCCTTTCCGGAGATTGCCCTCTGAATAAAAAAAATTAAATTAGAATTCTTACATGTACAATCACATCTGGAAAAAATACCTTCCCATTATTAAAATATTAATGAAGAAATCAGCTGGAGATGACCAGGTTTTGGACCTTAACAGGGTTGATTTTGAAAGGGCAGGCACCGGCCGGAAAGCAGGATATAAATTTGTTATCGAGTTTACTGATGGAAAAGTTGGCAATGTAATTAGCGGGTCGACACTTGCGATGCACCTTGCATCGGTAATATTAGAAGATGAAAGCGCCCGCCAGATTCTCAAAGAAAATAATTACGAAGTTAGCCTGAACACTAAATTTCAGCTATCTATTAAAAATGTAAGTACAGTAGAAGAAAGCAAACCTTCTCCAAAAAAGAAAGCAAAAGAATCTGCGGAAGAAGAAGCTGAAGAAAGCGAATAGTGTACGAATTTCTCTCCCATTTCCTCATCATATTGTTGCATGTTATATGATTTATGTTTTGCATAATCATCAATTATTTTTGTGATTGAGCAATTTGCCTTTGAAAAGGTTTACGTATAAAACACCTTAACGTATGTCCAAAAAATATTATCAGAAAAGGCAAGAGGAATGTGGCGAAAAAGAAAGGATCAGTAAATGAAGCCGGTTATAATGAAGAAAATGAGGTTACCTCCAATTAATCTCCAAAAAAAAATCCTGCTCCGCCAAAATCAAAAGATGATCCGTCTCTGTCTTCTATAAAAAGCCAGGGAAAAAATTCTTCAAAGTTAAAGTGATCTAAATTGGCGAAATTTCTGGCAGTTATTTTAAATTGATCGCTAGGTTTTGTATAGTAAATTGCCAAAAGAAAAAGCTTCGCGAAATTAGCTTTGAAAGAAAAATCAAAAATTAATTCATAGATAAACTTGTTGCAGAAAAAGTATCTCCCTGGTTGATATCGCCGGTATCGTAACCTTTTTTAAACCAAAACATTCTTTGTGCAGAAGTGCCATGAGTAAAAGAGTCCGGTGTAACAGTTCCTTGCGTTTCCTGCTGAAGCCTGTCATCGCCAATAGCGTTGGCAGCAGCTAGTGCCTGCGCAATATCATTAGGGTCAATTACATTTTTCATTTGCTGATCATAATGAGCCCAAACACCTGCGTAAAAATCTGCCTGTAGTTCGAGCCTTACAGAATATTTATTGTATTCTGTTTCACTCACCTGTTGTTGGATGCGTTCCATTTTTTGCGTAACGCCCAGTAAGTATTGAACGTGGTGGCCCACTTCATGCGCAACCACATATGCCATGGCAAAATCACCTGAAGCATTAAACTTTTCTTTTAATTCCTGCGCAAAAGAGAGATCTATGTAAACATCATGATCAACAGGGCAGTAAAAGGGGCCACTTGAAGAGCTTGCATTTCCGCAGCCGGATGTGGTGGCATCACGAAAAAGGACTAAAGTCGGTTTTGTGTAAGTTTTCCCCATATTGCTAAAGAGCTTTGTCCATACATCTTCAGTATCGGCTAATACCACCTTTACGAACTTGGCTTCGTTATCGTCGGCAGCTTTTTGCTGGACACTCATTTCCTGCTGAGGTTGTTGTTGTAAATCTTGTTGTAATTGATTTACATCCCCGCCGCCCAGGAGAAATTTCGCAATTATAAAAATTACACCCAACACTCCGCCTCCTACGGCAACATGGCCGCCGGTTATTCCTCTGCGATCATCTACATTATCGCTTTCTCTTCTTCCCATCCATTGCATAATATTAAATTTTAGATGTCAATGATAATTCATTTTATGAACCGAATGAACTTTACTCAATTTTATTGCCAGCTTTTTTTTAGAAAGCATTACGCCGCATCCTTTATAAATAAATCCCTTGTAGTGTACATTTACTTTATACCGATATAAGGTATCACTCATACCATCGCTGCAGATCTGTGGGAAAATAGTTATACTCCATTTCGTTGTATCTTTTTTGAGCTTATAAAGAGTGCTATCGTTATTTGTGATAGGGCTTTCCGGAGCCGCTATTAACGGCTTCTTCCAGTCTGCTAGTTTAAATAAAATAAATTGCTGATTTTTGATTTCAATATTCCAGGAAGGCTTTGTTCCCATTGCAATAAAATCAATTCCTTCAGCCTTTTTTTTGTTCCATTCGTCGTTACTATCAGCAAGATTCTTTTTAGTAAGAATATATTTAAATGGATCTTTTACAGTAACTCCGTTTATACGCGTAAAAAAAAGAGAATCATTTTTTTTCAGCATTACAATTCCCACCTTATTATTTCTTTTCAATTCAATTTTATCATTGTTCAAATCCCATATACCAGCACCTTTTTTCAGGGAGTTATTTTTATCAAGCATTACCTGTTCTTCCTGGTATGTTTTATCACTGTAAAAAATAACGGTTTGCTGCAGTCCCTTGCAGCTTGTGCAAGGTAATATTCCCTGGTAAGCACCTGTTGGAAGACTGTCTGCAAGCTGTTCTAAATTGGATGTATCTTTTAAAGCAGTTGTGCTATCGGAAACCTTTGTAATATTAGCCACATATTTATCCTTTTCTTGTGAAGCATCCTGGTTACAGGAGTGTAAAATTATACTAACAAGAAAAAGAAAAGCAAGTTTCATTCCGGCTGAATTTCTATGAAAATAAAATAAATTACCAGAATGTTTTTAATTAATTCCAGGGCCGGTCAAAACGGGCAATTTCTTCTTTGGTAATGAAAAGGAATTTTTTTGTAAAAGATTTCTTTGAAGGCAAAAAAAATAAATTAAACTAAATTATTTGCCAATTATTGCTAAATATATTAGTGTTAGTAACTAATAATATATATATTTGCGTATCTAATAACTTTACAGCTATTCTTAAAAGTCAATTAATTTATTATGGCAACAGCAGAAAAAAATATCGATAAAAACGTTGAGAGATTAAAAGCGCTCAGGCTTACTATTGACAAAATTGATAAAGATTTTGGAAAGGGAAGTGTGATGATGATGAACGAACGTTCGCAAGAGCCACAAGCGGTAATTTCAACAGGATCTATAGGCCTTGATGTTGCTTTAGGAATTGGCGGCGTCCCTAAAGGCAGGGTTGTAGAAATATATGGCCCGGAGTCTTCGGGTAAAACAACACTTGCAATTCATATAATTGCCGAAGCACAAAAAAAAGGTGGCATGTGCGCCATTATTGATGCTGAACATGCTTTTGATAGCGCTTATGCAAAAAGATTAGGAGTTGACGTAGATAACCTTTTGATCAGCCAGCCGGATTATGGTGAGCAAGGATTGGAAATTGCAGACAGGCTAATTCTTTCCGGCGCGTTGGATGTAGTTGTAATAGATTCTGTTGCAGCGCTGGTACCTAAAAGTGAACTTGAGGGGGAAATGGGTGACAGTAAAATGGGAATGCAGGCAAGATTAATGAGCCAGGCTTTAAGAAAATTAACGGCTACTATTAGTAAAACGAATTGCTGTTGCATTTTTATAAATCAGCTTAGAGATAAAATAGGTGTGATGTTCGGCAACCCGGAAACAACTACAGGCGGAAACGCTTTAAAATTTTACGCTTCAGTTCGCCTTGATATTCGCCGTATGGCACAGATTAAAGACGGAGATGAATCTATAGGAAACCGTGTAAAAGTAAAAGTGGTGAAAAACAAAGTGGCGCCACCTTTCCGCATTGCAGAATTTGATATTATTTTTGGTAGCGGCATTTCAAAAACAGGTGAAATTATTGATATGGGTGTTGAAATGGGTATTGTTCAAAAAAGCGGTAGCTGGTTTAGCTATGATACTACAAAGCTTGGGCAGGGCCGCGATGCAGTAAAGCAACTTCTTACGGATAATCCTGAACTTTCCATCGAGCTTGAAGGAAAAATAAGAGCGAAGATCGCAGAAATGAATGCTGCATAAATTCTAAAATGATTTTGTTTGAAAAGGCCATTCTTTAAAAAGGAATGGCTTTTTGCCTTGGTTTAAATTATTATGGGAAATCTAATTTATGTGGTACAGGCAACCGTTTTTTAACTTTTAAAATAACCTTATTTCCTTCTCAACTCCGCCACACATTCTATATGATGTGTATGCGGAAACATGTCAACCGGTTGTAAATTTTCGATAGAAAATTTCTCAGAAAGCAATTGAAGATCCCTTGCCTGCGTAGCAACATTACAACTAACGTAAACAATTTTTTCGGGTGCTATTTCTAAAAGCTTCTGCACAAGTTTTGCGTGTAGGCCTGCCCGTGGCGGATCAACAATTATAATATCTGGGCGTCCGTTTAATTCAAAAAAATGATCGTTACATATTTCTATCACATCACCGCAAAAAAACGACGCATGAGGGATATTATTAAGCGCTGCATTTTCCTTAGCATCTTTTATCGCGTCTTCAATTACATCTACGCCAACAATTTCTTTTGCAAACCCACTTAAAAAAATCCCGATGCTCCCTGTGCCACAATACAAGTCATACACAATTTCATTTCCGGTTAACGCCGCAAAATCTTTCACTACATTGTAAAGTTTTTCTGCCTGCTTTGAATTGGTTTGAAAAAAAGACTTTGGGGAAATTTTAAAATTGAAATCCCCGAGCTTTTCAATTATAAAACCTTCTCCTGAAACAATATGTGTGTCAATATCATAAATGGTGTCGTTCCGTTTTTCGTTTATAGTGTATAGCAACGTTGTTATGGACGGAACTTGTTGCAACAAATGAAAGACAATTTTTTCCCGTTCTTTTTTATCGTCATGGCCAAAAATTAAATTAACCATTAAACCGCCTGTTGTACTATTCCTGATGATTACATTGCGCAGCCAGCCTTTATGCTCTTTAATATCATAATAGCTATAATTATTTGACAGCGAAAAATTCCGCAAAGTATTCCTGATGGTATTGTTTACATCGTCCATGAGCCAGCACTCATAAATGTCAATAATTTTATCATACAACCTTGGAACATGATAACCTAATGCAGCACCTGGCCAGGGATCATTCTGCAAATCTTCTAACTGTGCCGGTGTCAAAAACTTTTTATTGCTGAAAGTAAACTCAAGTTTATTTCGGTAGTGGATGGTGTTCTCAGAACCAACAATGGGTAACATTGGAACCTCTGAAAATTTACCGATGCGCCTGAAAGCATCGGCTGCTTCAGTTTGTTTATATTGCAACTGTTTTTTGTAAGGCAGCATTTGCCATTTACAACCACCGCAAACGCCAAAGTGAATACAAAAAGGCGTCACTCTTTCTTTGCTGAACTCTTTTATCTTGATTGCTTTTCCTTCAGCCCAGTCCTTTTTATTTCTTGTTATAAAAACGTCTGCAACATCGCCCGGTACGGCGCCTTCCACAAATATTACCTTACCATCTACCTTTCCAATAGCCTTGCCTTCAGCCGCATAATTTGTAATAGGTAAACTTTCTATGGTAATTTTTTTTCTTTTCATTGTACAATGGTTTTTTAAGCCATGCGTTTAATTGATTGGAGCGCAAAAATACTTCATGCACCCGAGGGTTAATTGTGCTTACACGTAAAATGTTAAGTATTTTGCATGAATATACTTTTTTACTCAATTTGAATATTTTTGTCCCAATACCTAGTCAATGAAAAGAATTCTTATTATACCTCTTTTAATTTTATTATCAACTTTATCCCCTTTTGCCCAGGGCTATAAAGTAACCTTGCAAACGTCCAACTACACAAGTGGCATTGCTTACCTGACTTATTATTATGGAAAAAATATTAATGTAGAAGATTCTGAGGTTGTGAATAATAAAGGCATTGCTGTTTTTCAAAAAAAGGAGAAACTGCAGCCAGGCGTATATTCAATCGTATTTCCCGGAAAAGATAAATTATTTGATTTCCTGGTTGATAAGGAACAAATAATTAATATAAAAGCGGATACTTCCGACCTGATTGATAAAGCGATCGTTAGCGGTTCAAAAGAAAATATTCTTTTTCATCAATACCAAAAATTTATTGCTACAAAAGGAATCCGTTTGCAAAAAGAATTAAATGCCTATAAAGCTTCCAGCAATAAGCAAGACAGCGCGCTACATGAAAAAAATTACAGTGAGCTTAATAAAGAATTGAACGATTACAGGAATAATATTATTAAACAGAATCCTGAATCGATGTTGGCAGCTTTACTTACAAGCATGAAAGAGCCTCCAATTCCAAATACAAAACCGATAACCAGGCAAGATTCGTTAAATAATTACGACTATTATAAAAAGCATTATTGGGATGGCATAACGTTCATGGATGACCGAATTATTCGCACGCCATTTTTTTTGCCAAAGGTTGAAAAATTTTTCAGGGAAGTTGTATCTCCGGCACCAGACTCAATTATTAAGGAATCGGATTATTTGCTTTTACGAGCCCGCAGTGCGCCGGAAATGTATAAATTTTTGCTGAACTGGCTTACTGATGAATATATCAATCCAAAATATATGGGCCAGGATGCAGTATTTGTTCACTTATTTGAAAAATACCATTCAAAGGGAATTTCTTCATGGCTGAATGAAAAGCAGATGACCGCTATTTCAAACAGGGCTTACATGCTTATGTCAAATCTTATTGGCGAGCAGGCGGCAAATCTTGAAATGGTTGATACATCTGGTAAATCTGAAGCGTTATACGATGTAAAAGCGCCATTTGTAGTGGTTTGTTTTTGGGATCCTACGTGTAGCCATTGCCGTGAGGAAGTGCCACGCCTCGATTCACTTTATCGCGCTAAATGGGAAAAGGAAGGCGTAAAAATATATGGTGTACTTACCGAAACCAAGGAGCAGGTAAAATGGAGGGAGTTTATAAATAAATACAATTTACAAAGCTGGATAAACGTTTACCAGACTGAAGAACAAAAGAAAATTATTGAAGATGCCAAAAAGCCTTCTTATAAACAATTATACGATGTAACACAAACGCCCACATTATACTTGCTTGATAAGGATAAACGCATTATTGCAAAAAAGCTAACATGGCAACAAATGGACGATTTACTTCAAATGAAAATTAATAATAAAACAACTGGCGATAACAACCAAAAATAAGCGTGTGCCTGCATACATTTCTTGTAAGAATGAAAATGGTTTTTAAAAAAAAATGAGGTTAATCCAATAAATACGATCCAATGAAAAAGCCTTTTTTTGTAGTTATCCTTTTCCTTTTTGTATCGGCTACTTATTCACAAACTCTTTTCACTTTTGGGAATAATGCAGTAAGTAAAGATGAATTTCTTCGCGCTTATAATAAAAATAAAACAGTCACTACCAATAAGGAACAATCTATGAAGGATTACCTTGATCTTTACATCAAGTTTAAATTAAAAGTGCAGGCCGCCAAAGACAAACATTTGGATACGCTTCCGGCTTTACAATCTGATCTTCAAAATTTTCGCACGCAGGTAGAAGAAAATTATCTTAAGGATGAAACACAGGTTCAGGTGTTAACTGATGAAGCTTTTGCGCGGAGCCAGAAAGACATACATACCCAGCATTTTTATGTTTCAATCAATGAAAAAATGACGCCGGCAGATACGCTTCAATTATACAAAGCGATAAACGAAGTATATGAAGAATTGAACAAAGGCGCAAAAGATTATGATGAGATTATTTCAGAAATAAAAGAAAAAATTGCCCCGGTTCAGGGAAATGATATGGGTTGGATTACGGCTTTTACTTTGCCATACGAATTTGAAAATATTGTATATGGTTTGAAGCCAGGGCAGGTGAGTAAACCTTATCGGTCAAAAAAAGGCTGGCATATTTTTAAAAACGATGGCGAAAGGCCTGCCGTTGGAAAAATCAGGATAGCTCAAATTTTGTTTGCAGTACCAGCCGGAAATATGAACATCCGCGACCATGCAAAACAATTAGCTGATTCGGTTTACAAGGCTTTGAAAGCCGGCGCAGATTTTGGTGAAATGGCCAAAAAATACAGTGATGATAGAATGACCTTTATGAATGGCGGTTTACTACCGGATTTTGGTGTTGCCAAATATGACGGCGCATTTGAGCAGAAAGCTTTTTCACTAAAAAACGACAGCGACATTTCAGAACCTTTTCAAACTGAATATGGCTACCATATTCTTAAGCGCATCTCACGGTTACCCGTACCTGCAAATAAAAGCGATGAAACTTATATGTACAACCTTGGCCAGGAAGTTTTGAAAGATAGTCGTATCGCTTCGGCAAAAGAGAAATTTGTAAAAGAAGTATTATCCAAAACCGGGTATAGAAAAAATAATTTGATTAATGAGAAAGATCTTTGGAAAGTAACAGACACCTTTTCAATTTCAAATAAAAAGATAGCTTCCGGCAATGTAAATGCGAAGACCGTTTTATTTTCCTTTGATAATGCAAAAGTAAATGTTGGCGATTGGCTGCAATATGTGAGAAATGTAAATACCACGTATGGAGCGCACGCTGAACAAACTTATCCTGATCTACTAAAAAATTACGTATCGATTGCGGCTCTTGAAAATTATCGGAAAAGACTGCAAAATTTTAACCCGGATTTTAAGTACCAGTTGCAGGAGTTTAAAGACGGAAATATGCTTTTCGAAGTTATGGAAAGAGAAGTTTGGTCAAAGGCTTCATCGGATAGCGTCGGGCAGGAAAAATATTACCGAGAACATAAGGCTAATTATAAATGGAATGCCAGCGCCGATGCTATTTTATTTTCCTGCGCCAATTCATCAGTAGCAAAAAATGCATTTGAGCAAATTAATAAAGGAAAGACTTGGAAAGATTTGGTAAGCGAAAATTCATCACAAATACAAGCTGATTCGGGCAGGTATGAATTAAGCCAAATACCAGTTGAAGGAACGATTGAATTTAAACCTGGCCTGGTAACAGTACCCGTTGTAAATAAAGGCGATGGAACAGCCATTTTTGCGGAGGTTCTTGAAACATACCCCGAAGGTCAACAGCGTAACTTTATTGATGCTCGTGGCTTAGTAATAAACGATTACCAAAATTTTCTTGAAAAAAAATGGATTGACGAGTTGAAGAAAAAATACCCCGTTACAGTCAATCAAAAAGTTTTTCGCACTCTATATTAACAGCCTCTCAATTTTATTTAATACGCAGATTGTTAAATAAAAAAATATTTTCTTCTCTTAAAATTTATGAGCATTTTCCGCGTTAAGGTAAGTTAGCTAACAACATTTTTCCTTTTATACAATTCAAAAAATTCAACTTTATTGGCACATGAAATTATTGGCAAAGTATTTGGAAATTATGCACTAATCTTTGCAATTAACAGCCATTATTGAAAACTAAAAATTAACTATGAAAAAATTATTAAGTATCGTTATTCTTGCCGGAATTTTCACAAGGGCAAATTCGCAAACTTATATCCAGGGGGGCGCCAACCTTGCTAACATCACAGAAACAAATTCTGGACAAACGCAGAGAAATAACTTATTGACAACCTTTAACGTTGGAATCTTAAGCAGGTTCGATCTTTCAAAAGTGGTAGACCTGGAGAGTGGATTATTGTTAGACGGGCGCGGAGCAAAAGCCAACACGTATTTTACCAGCTCGCTGGAAGATAACTATGTGAAGTCAAGATTTAATCCATTATATCTTGAAGTGCCTTTAAATCTTTTGATAAAAATCCCTTTACAAAAGAAAATGAATATATTTTTTAATGCGGGCCCTTATGCAGCCATGGGAATTGGGGGTAAATCAAAATCAGAAACAAGGATCTTTGGTGCGTCTACCAATTCAACAAGCAATATTAAATTTAGCAACGATGATCCATTTACTTCAAAGCAGGACGATGCTGCTTATGATAAGATTAAAAGATTCGATTTTGGATTGAACCTCGGTGGTGGATTAGATCTTGGAAAGGTGCTGTTGAAAGTTAATTATGGTTATGGATTTACTAAAATAAATTCAACCCAAAGCGACAACGGATCTGATAATAAGAATAAATATCGCACGGTGAGTATTTCTCTTGGAATACCTCTTAACGGTTAATAAAATTATTAGCGTAATCAAAAAGCGGCCATGTGCATTTTGCATATGGCCGCTTTTTTTATGGTAATATTTAAACGATTTCCTTTACGACGTTGGCTACAACGTGTGGTTTTCCTAAAGTGTAATAATGTAGTACAGGCACGCCTGCTTTTTTAAGTTCTTTCGATTGCTGAAGCAACCATTCAGTACCTACAATCTCAACGTCCGTGTCGGTCTTACATTTAAGAATTTCGTTGCTTAGCTCTGTTGGAATATCTACATGAAAAGTGCGCGGTAAAACAGAAAGTTGCTTTTTTGAAGTTATTGGTTTTAACCCCGGAATAATCGGGATGCGAATATCTACTTCTCTGCATTTCTTCACAAAATCAAAATATTTATTGTTATCAAAAAACATCTGCGTAGTAATGTAATCTGCGCCAGCATCGACTTTCAGTTTCAGATATCGAAGATCACTTTCCAGGTTAGGCGCTTCAAAATGCTTTTCAGGATAACCTGCTACTCCAATACAAAATTTGGTTTTATATCCATCCCTGATATCCTCTTCAAGGTAAATACCGTTATTTAAATTTACCGCCTGTTTCAAAAGATCTAAAGCATAAGCGTGGCCATTTTTTTCCGGCTCAAAAAGCGTTTCATTTTTGGCAGCATCTCCCCGCAAAACTAAGAGGTTGTCTATTCCCAAAAAGGCAAGATCAATTAATGCATTTTCCGTTTCCTGCAAATTAAAACCTCCACAAATCAGGTGCGGTACCGCGTCAATTTTATAATGATTCATTATGGCAGCGCAAATGCCCACCGTTCCCGGCCGTTTGCGTACCTCTACTTTATCAAAAGTGCCATCCGCTTTCTTTTTAAAAACCTGCTCACTTCGGTGATAAGTAACATTTATAAAAGCAGGGTCAAACTCCATCAGTGGATCGAGGTGATTATAAATGGATTCAATGGTTTTTCCTTTTAATGGAGGAAGTATTTCAAATGAAACTACGGTTCCTTTCGCGTCTTTTATATGGTCTGTTACTTTCATTATTTTAAAATAGATGCAAACATAGTCTGTAATGAAATAATAGCAAAGAATCAAACACATACGCCATAAACAAAGTATCATGAGGTGGCATTTAGAAGCCGGATGAATACTAAATCGCTTGCGTATTTATTTGTTAGCAAAGTATTAATGTTCATTCGCTTATTTTTGTTCAAATACTTTATTTTGAACCAGACAATTTACGCCAAAGACCTTACTAAAATGTACGGGAAAAGAACGGTCACCAGCAAGGTGTCGTTCCAGGTAGGCCAGGGCGAAATAGTTGGGCTACTTGGGCCTAACGGGGCTGGAAAAACGACATCATTTTATCAGGTAGTTGGGTTGGTAAAGCCCGATGAAGGCGACGTATTTTTAAATGAAATTAATATCACAAAATTGCCCATGTACAAAAGGGCAAAAATGGGTTTAGGATATTTACCACAGGAAGCAAGCGTATTTAGGAAACTGACGGTTGAAGACAATATATCGGCGGTATTGGAAATGACGAAGCTTTCCAAAAAGCAGCAGAAAGAAAAATTGGAAACATTGATCGTGGAATTTAACCTTGGCCATGTACGGAAAAGTAACGGAGACGTATTAAGCGGTGGAGAAAGGAGGCGTACAGAAATTGCCCGCTCCCTTGCTGTTGATCCAAAATTTATTTTGCTGGATGAGCCTTTTGCGGGTATAGACCCGATTGCAGTTGAAGACATTCAGACAATCGTAACCCGGCTAAAATATAAAAACATAGGTATTCTTATTACAGATCATAATGTAAACGAAACGTTATCGATATGCGATAGGGCATACCTGCTTATTGAAGGCAAAATTTATAAACATGGTACTGCTGATGAGCTAGCAAAAGATGAACATGTACGGCGATTATACCTGGGGCGAAATTTTGAGCTTAAAAGAAAAGACTACCTGCACACTGATGCCATTAAATAATTGTAAAATTGCGTAATGTCTAAATTGTTTATATGTTTACATATAAATGTTTTGCTACAATTGAAAATCACGCAGACACGGTTGCTGAAATAAAAAAATAGAATTCAAAGGTGGTTACAACAACGAAACAATCTTTTCATGAAACTGTTAAGCCCTGCCATTTCACGTTTAGCGAGGTTGCGTCTTTGGCGGCTTCAAAATTGGATTAATTACCCGGTCACGGCTCAACGTAATGTTTTGCAAGACCTGGTTACCCAAGCCCAAAACACAGAATTTGGCCGAAAATATTTTTTTTCGAGACTATTCACAGTCAAAGATTTCAAAAACTGCGTGCCCATTCACGAATATGGTGACATAAAGCCGTACATCCTTCGGATGATGAAGGGCGAAGAGAACGTGTTGTGGAACACACCCATAAATTGGTTTGCCAAGAGCAGCGGCACAACTTCAGAAAAAAGTAAATTTATTCCTATAAGTGATGAGACGCTAAAAGAGACTCATTTTAAAGGATCGAAAGATGTATTGACCAATTATTATAAAAATTTCCCTGAAAGCGATTTACTCACCGGAAAAAGCCTCGTTGTTGGCGGCAGTCACCAGGTGCATTCTATAAATGAAGAAATACAATACGGAGATTTAAGCGCGGTGCTCATGCAGAACACGCCTTTTTGGGGCCATTGGATAAGAACACCGGAATTGAGTATCGCACTTCTTGATGAATGGGAAAGCAAAATTGAACAGCTTGCTCAGAATACTATTAATGAAAATGTGACTTCTCTTGCAGGCGTTCCTACCTGGACGATCGTTTTAATTAAACGCATTCTTGAAATTTCTGGTAAAAAAACGTTGAAAGAAGTTTGGCCCAACCTTGAATTGTACATTCATGGTGGCGTTTCGTTTACCCCTTACCGTGAGCAGCTTCAAAAATTGGTAGGCGGCCCGATTAATTACCTGGAAATGTACAATGCAAGCGAAGGTTTTTTTGCTGCTCAAAATATGCCGGAGGATGATGGGATGTTGCTATTTGCCGATCATGGAATATTTTATGAATTTATGCCCGTGGAAGAATATGGAAAACCACGCGCAAAAACTTTTGGGTTAAAACAAGTGGAGCTCAACAAAAATTATGCTTTAGTAATCAGCACTAACGGGGGCCTTTGGCGGTACCTTGTTGGAGATACGATCCAGTTTACTTCTCTCCGCCCATTTAAAATAAAAGTTACCGGTAGGTTGAAGCATTATATGAATGCATTTGGAGAGGAGGTAATTGTAGATAATACGGATAAGGCAATTGCGATTGCTTCAGGAAAAACAAATGCGATAGTAAGCGACTACACTGCGGCCCCCGTATTTTTTAGCGAGCTGGAAAACGGCGCGCACGAATGGTTGATAGAATTTGATAAAGAACCCGGCGATATTAAAGAATTTACTTTTGAACTCGACAATGCTTTAAAATCCGTAAACAGTGACTATGAATCTAAAAGGTATAAAGATATTGCGTTACGCATGCCCATAGTTCATATTTTAAAGCCAGGTACTTTTCGTGGATGGCTTAAACGAAAAGGCAAACTGGGCGGCCAGCATAAAGTGCCAAGGTTGAGCAATGAAAGGACATTAATTGAGCAAATACTTGGCCTGGCAGTTATTAATTGATTTCAACTTTTAAACGGATAAAGCAATTATTCAAAAAAGATAACATCATTTTTTAAATATGAAACTATTAGAAAATAAAATTGCAATTGTTACAGGTGGTAGTCGTGGCATTGGAGAAGCAATTGTATTAAAGCTTGCGGAAAGTGGTGCCCACATTGCTTTCACTTATATTAGCAGCGATGAAAAAGCAAAATCATTAGAAGAAAAATTAAAAGCCTTTGGCGTGAACGCTAAGGGTTATAAAAGTAATGCAGGCAATTACGAAGATTGTGTTAGCATGGTGAACGACGTTATTAGGGAATTTGGCACTGTTGACATATGCGTGAATAACGCCGGGATTTCCAAAGACAATTTATTATTACGAATGACTCCTGAGCAGTGGGATGAAGTAATGAATGTCAATTTAAAAAGTGTTTTTAATATGACCAAACAGGTCATTCGCCCAATGATGAAATCGAAAAAAGGAAGCATCATCAACATGAGTTCTATAATAGGAATACGGGGAAACGCCGGACAAAGTAGTTATGCCGCCAGCAAGGCGGGTATTATTGGTTTTACAAAATCTATTGCAGCTGAACTTGGTAGCCGTAATGTAAGGTGTAATGCAATAGCGCCAGGATTTGTTGAGACAGATATGACCCACTATTTGAAAGAAGGAGAAGCATCGAAGGCTTTTCTAGATAAAATTCCTTTGGGAAGATTTGGAAGCGCTGAAGAAATTGCCAACGTTGCGCTATTTCTTGCAAGTGATATGAGCTCTTATATAACTGGCCAGGTAATAAGTACCTGCGGAGGTTTAAATATGTAATTTTTAAAATGAAATTGACAACGCACGCTCGTGATTTTCTAATCATATTTATATTTTCTTCACCATTCACGTGATTAAAAAGATTATTACATTATTTTTTTATGACTATTTGTAATACAGATTATTCCCCATTGACGAGTAGGTAAGTTGATTGCGAGTTCAACGATGAGGGAAGACCATTACTCTATCTTAGAAAAGATGTATCCTTTCTGAATAAGCCAATTTTAAAAAGAAAATTTCAACAAGTTCCGGAAATTCAAAATTTTAAACACCTTTAACTATGTGGAAGTACGGCGTTAAAAAGTACATTCTTTGCTAAAATTTAATCATCATCTCAATATTTATTCTAAATTTATTTTATGACATCATACGAAACGCTCCTTTCTAAAAACAAAAATTGGGCTAAAGCACAGGTTCGCGAGGATCCGGATTTTTTTAACAGGTTATCCGCAATACAAAAGCCGGAATTTTTGTGGATAGGATGCAGCGATAGCCGTGTTCCGGCGGATAAAATTACAGGTACTCAACCGGGTGAAATATTTGTTCATCGCAATATCGCCAACATGGTGGTGCATACTGATGTAAATCTTTTAAGCGTATTGGATTATGCGGTCAATCATTTAAAAGTAAAGCATGTAATTGTTTGCGGGCATTATGGCTGCGGAGGTATTAAAGCAGCAATGACGCACCATGATTACAAATATGTATTAAATATGTGGCTGCGAAACATAAAAGATGTATTCCGTCTATATCGCGAAGAACTCATCACCATAAAAGACGAAGAACAGCGAGCCGACCGCCTTGTAGAATTAAATGTGAAAGAACAGGTAATGCACCTGGCAAAAACCTCCATTATTCAAAGGGCATGGAAAGAAGAGCAGCGCCCGCATTTACATGGATGGGTTTATGGGTTAAAAGACGGACTGATTAACCCGGTGTTTGAAATGGAAGCACAGACGCATATCGATCCAATATATGAATATGACGATCTTTAGTCTAAAAAGATGTCTTTCAAAAGGAAGCTTTTTATTTGAAAGCTGTCTTATGTTTGATAAGAGCATTTTTAGTGAACTCACTTAAAATTAATTTTCCGCTAATAGCAGCTCTTTCTGTTAATAATACATCCCAATTCTCAGTCCCCTTCCAAAATATATTTTTCATTTCTTTCATCGCTTCCGGGTTGGAGTGTGCAAGTGAATGGGCAAGCCTGCGAACAGATTCGTCAAGGTTTTGAACGGTTTCATGTACTTCAGCAAATAAGCCTTTCTTCTTTGCCCAATCAGCGTTTCTCCATAAAGTAGCATCAATTGCCAACTGGCTAAAAGCAGACGCCCCGATTTTTCTTTCAATGGCCGGGCCAACAACAAAAGGCCCAATGCCAATGGCTAGTTCGCTTAATTTTATTTCGGAGCTTTTACAGGCAATAGCATAATCGCAAGCTGCAGCAAGGCCAACGCCGCCGCCAACGCTTTTGCCATGGATGCGGCCTATAATTAGTTTTTTGCATTTGCGCATTGCGTTAATAACGTTGCCAAATCCCTGGAAAAAATCCAGGCCTTCCTTTTCATTTTTAATAGAAATCAATTCATCAAAACTGGCTCCCGCGCAAAAGGCACCTGTGCCTGCGCTGGTAAGTATGACTACTTTCGTGTCATGCGTACCTGCATAATGAATTTCCTGGCTTAGTTCATTGAGAAGTTTTGCTGGTAAAGAATTGCTTTTGGGATGAAAAAATTCAATCGTTGTAATTCCGTGTTCTGCATGGGATTTTACATATCCTTGTTCTGCCATGTTCTAATTTAATTTGAGACAAAGTTAGCGAGCATTGAAGTTATAATTACTTTAAAACGAATTTTATTGGAATAATTTTTATCGGATCATTAAATTCTTCGTTTAACCATAGTTAATATGGTTGCTACGCCTATTAATGGAACGTCCGTTTCGTCAAGAATTTCAACATACCACTTTACGATTCCTCTCGGTATATCATTGCCTTTAATTACCGGCTCTCCCGGAACTTGTTCTTTTTTTTCTTGCGCAATTTTTTCCTTACAGGTAAACCGTACATAAATTTCGTCGCCCGGGTACACAGGTTTTGTAAATCGTAACTCATCAATTCCATAATTTAATAACACGGGATTTTTTTCAAAGCTGTCGACAAATAAGCCGGCAGCAGCGCTCATAATAAAATAGCCGTGGGCAACTTGTTGCTCGAACATGGTGTCTTCAAAATTAGTAGTAGTGAGATGCGCATAAAAATGATCGCCTGTTAAGTCAGCAAATTTATTGATGTCTTCGCTTGTAATGAGTCGTTTTTTGGTAATGAGTTGATCGCCTATTTTGAGTTCTTCAAAATACTTTTTGAAGGGATGAATAGCATCAATATTTCCCTTTGCATGTGGTTGATAAACATTGGTAAGTGCTGTAAGCATTGTAGGGGAACCTTGTAATGCAACTCTTTGCATATAATGCTTAATACCACGCAAGCCACCCATTTCTTCGCCACCTCCGGCGCGCCCGGGGCCGCCATGCACAAGCGAAGGCAATGGAGATCCGTGCCCGGTACTTTCTTTCGCGCAATCATTGTTGAGCACTAAAATTCGTCCATGATACGTACCTGCGCCCAGCACATAATCCTTAGCAAATTTTGTATCAGATGTAACAACGGTGCTGCATAAAGAGCCTTTACCTTTTTTAGACAAGGCAATGGCTTCGTCAATATTTTTATATGGCATGATGGTACTTACAGGGCCAAAGGCTTCAATGTTATGAGCTTCCTCAGTTTCGAGCGGATGGTCATTTTTTAAAAGAATCGGGCTCATAAATGCACCCTTGGTTGCATCGCCTTCAAGCAATTGAACACTATCAAGGCTGCCATAAATTATTTGAGAAGAGGCGAGCAGTTTTTGAACTTGTTCTAATACTTCTTTTTTTTGCGATTGGCCAGCAAGGGATCCCATTCTTACCTTTTCATTTTTGGGATTCCCGATAGTTGTTTGTGCTAACGAAATACTGATTGCATTCCATACCTCTTCCATTTTATTTTCGGGTACAAAAATCCTTCTTATGGCAGTACATTTTTGTCCCGCCTTTGAGGTCATTTCTTTTCTAATTTCTTTAATAAAAATATCCCACTCAGGAGCGCCTTTAGTCACATCATTTCCCAGCACAATGCAATTCAATGAATCAGCTTCCAGGTTGAAAGGCACATTTTCCTGCAAAACTTTTGGATGAGACTTCAATTTTAATCCTGTTGTTGCAGAGCCGGTAAACGTTATTACATCTTGTGAAATAACATGATCCAAAATATCACCCGCATTGCCACACAAAAGTTGAAGAGCGCCTTCGGGAAGAATTTTTGAAGCCACAATTTCTCTTACAACGGCTTCCGTTAGGTATGATGTAATGGAAGCTGGTTTTACAACTGCGGCTACGCCTGCCAGTAAGTTCACTGCAATTTTTTCAAGCATTCCCCACACAGGAAAATTAAACGCATTAATATGAATAGCAACGCCTTCTTTAGGAAGTAACATATGTTGCGCTGCAAAAGTGCCGCCTTTGCTTAGTTCAATAGCATCGCCATCAAGTGCAAATATTTCGTTTGGCAGTTTTCGTCTAAGCGAAGCGTTTGAAAAAAGATTTCCGATGCCGCCTTCAATGTCAACCCAGCTATCAGCACGCGTCGCGCCAGTCTTATAACTGATAGTATAAAATTTTTCTTTTTGGGTTAGAAGGTTTAAGGCCAGGGCTTTGAGCATGCGACCTCTTTCCTGGAAGGTCATTTTTCTGAGAGCGGAACTTCCTTTTAATCTGCCGTACTTTAAGATAGCATCAAAATCGAGGCCTTTTGTGGTAGCATTTGCAATTATTTCGCCATTCACCGCGTCGTACAATTCCTGCCCGTCACCATCGCCCTCAATCCATTTACCCGTAACGTAATTTCCTAACTTTACCATGATCAACTTTGTTTCTTTCAAAATTAATCATAGTTATTTTATCAAGCGGAAACTAAGTGATCCAAAAAATTTAGGAATTTATGTAAATGAATTTTTTTGAAAAAAGGCTCTTTTTTATGCAAGGCCAAATTGTTTCAAATGATGAATGGCATGTTTATGAAGCAGTTGAATGTTCATGCCGTAATCAAGTTCCCCGAAGAACGCATTGTTCGTTTTTAACTCCGGTTGATTGCCAAAAGAATCGAAAAAATAATCAAGCTCCTTTTCTAATTTCTTAATGGCGGATTCCATATTTGACTGTCGCAGACTTATTCCTTCCTCGGGAATAAGAGGGTTTTTAGTATTTTCTTTAAAGGGAATATCACTCATTAAAAATTCCCTGGATTTTTGTAGACGTTCGCCTTCATTTATAACGGGTAATATTAATTTACCGCTTGCATTTTTAACAGCATCAGCAAAATGTTCCACCATCTGCTGGGCATTCATAACACCCCATTTTCCTTTTTCAGTTCCATTTAATTTCCCTAACAAAGGAATAAAATCTTCCTTCAGGAATTTCTCTTTTGCGTTATCCATTCTTAAATATTAAAATAAAACTAAGGCTTAACTTTTTTGATGCGCGAGTCAATCTCTTTTGTAAGCCTTTTAAAAATATCGTCTACGCTTCCTTCTCCTTTTACTAAAACTACCTTATTTGCCTTTTTATAATGGTCCGCAACCGGCGAAGTCTTTTTATGGTATTCTAAAATGCGGATTTTTATTACCTGCTCATTGTTATCATCGGGACGGCCACTGGTTTCGCCTCTTTTTACCAGTCGTTTTATTAATTCCTCTTCGGTAACATTCAGCGCCAGCATTACATTTATCGCGAGATTTTTCAAAGCCAAAAGTCTATCCAAAGCTTCAGCCTGCGCTGCTGTTCGCGGAAATCCATCAAATAAAAATCCTCTAACGTCCGGAAAAGTATCGAGCGCGGAACTAATCATTCCTATCACTACTTCATCAGGAACTAATTGTCCCTTGTCCATAAACTTTTTGGCTTCTAAACCTAACGGGGTTTTTCGGGAAATTTCGCTTCTAAGAAGATCTCCCGTAGAAAGATGTTTTAGATTATATTTTGCGATTAGCTTTTCGGACTGCGTACCTTTCCCACTACCCGGCGGGCCAAATAAAATAAGATTAAACATACTTTCTTAAATCCTTGTGAAGTTCAAATATAACGGATGGAGTTTATAATTCCTTAACCATGGTTATTAATGTTGTAAAACGCAATTGAAAATTATAGGTTTTTTTAAACATTATTAAATCAAACTTTGTTTATTTTCAACAAGCTAAAAATCAAGTGAGTTTTGTAAGCCTGATTTTGGTCAAAATCAATTTTATGGATAATAATAATAAAAATGCTGTTTATTCTAAAACCGATAACCAACCCGTAGAAATTGGTAACGAAGAATGGAAAAATATTTTACCTGCCGATGTGTATCACATAGCGCGTGAAAAAGGCACTGAAAGGCCTTTTTCAGGTAAATATAATAAGCACGATGAAGTGGGAACTTACTATTGTGCTGCGTGCGGAAATCCTCTTTTTAAAAGTGACGGCAAGTTTAATAGCAGTTGTGGCTGGCCAAGTTTTTTTGAACCAATTAGTAAGGAAAGCATCATCTATATTCCCGACAATAGCCATGGGATGAAGCGCACAGAAGTTGAATGTGGCAGATGCAAGGCACATCTTGGGCACGTATTTGAAGATGGCCCGAAGCCTACCGGTTTAAGGTATTGTATCAATTCAGTAATTCTTGACTTTGAAAAGTAAAAAAAGTAGACTTTTTTTTGATAGGGACTAAGAATCTTGAATCAGGCCGCGGTTCAAAAAATTATCTTCTTCCTGTAATGGCGCGGCGCAATAACGCGACGACAAAAGTGAAGATTGCCGACCCAATTACTGCCCAAATGATTGGGAAAGGTTTACCGTCAATGTCAATGGTAAAAAAATGAGGAAGGCCCATTTTTCCTGCCACCCATAAACCAATGTACGCACCAATAAATCCTACAATTATAGAAACCAGGCACCCTCCCAGGTCGTAGCCGGCAATAGATTGGCCAATGCCCCCGCAAATGGCAGCTATAAGTAACAGAACTAAGAAGCCGATAAGTGTCATGTTGTAAATTTTTCTGAAATATAAATTAAATATTAATATTTATTCCAAAATTTAAAGAAATTTAGTCGCGCCTTTTTAATTTTTTTGCTACTGCTTCGTCAAGAAACCAATGAACGTTACCATTGGAAGGTTTAATAATTTGGGCAGGAAATTTATCAGGCGCATACGCTCCTTCAAGCACTTCTTCTAAAACAGACGCCTTTTTTTCTCCATCTATCATAAAAGCAATTGCAGACGAACTGTTGACAATTTGTGGCATCAACGTAATCCTATACATTTTTTGATTTTCGTTGTAAATGGCAGTTACCCATTCATTATTATCGGTATTATTTTGGCCACCGGGAAAAAGAGAAAGCGTATGCCCGTCATCGCCCATGCCTAACAACACAAGATCGAATGTGCTGGCAGTATTATTAAAATAGCTATGAAGAATTTTTGAATATTCCATGGCTGCAAAAAGCGGTTCAATGTCTGTGCGCATGATGTGCACTTGTGAGTTGGGAATGTTGAGATGATCGATCAATAAATTATAAGCCATTTTCGCATTATTGCGATCGTCTTTAAAAGGAACGGCTCTTTCATCTCCCCAAAAAAAGTGAATCCGCTGCCAGTTAACTTTTTCCTTATACTCCGGGGAAGCTAATTTATTAAAAAGAATTTTAGGAGTTTCGCCTCCCGAAAGTGCCAAGCTGAAATATTCCCGTTGCTGCAAAGTTGAATTTATCAACTCGCAAATCCACGAAGCTATCCCTTCACCTAACTCTTCTTTATTTTTGAAAATATGCAGTTTCATTTCATTTTTCTTTTTTTTTGGGAGGCATGTTTATCCAGTTATGACCATCTCTTGCAATGAGTGCTTCTGCATCTTCGGGTCCCCATGAATCTGGCGAATAATTAGGGAAATCTACAGGTTTGCGGGCATGCCAAACATCAAGTATAGGCATCACTACTTCCCATGCGGCTTCCACCTGGTCAGCACGCATGAATAAAGTAGCATCGCCCTCCATTACATCGTACAAAAGTGTTTCATAAGCTTCCGGCTCCTCACCATCATATTCATCCTGGTAGTTAAAAACCATATCTACCGGACTCAGAATCATTTTTTGGCCAGGACGCTTTGCCTGGAAGCGAAGGCAGATATCCATTTCAGGAGCAATACTTATGGTGAGCCTGTTCGGACGCCAAGTCTCAGCAGCCTCCTTTGGAAAAGCATAGGCCGGCGCCGGTTTAAATTGAATACTTAAAACGGTAGTTTTTTCGTGAAGATGTTTGCCAGTACGCACATAAAAAGGCACCCCCTGCCATCTCCAATTATCAATAAAGAACTTTACCGCAGCAAAAGTTTCTGTATCAGAATCGGCTGCCACACCTTTCTCTTTTCGATAGCCCGGTACTTTTTCTCCCTGCATCCATCCACCGGCATATTGCCCGCGGGTGGCATACTCCTGAACCTCTTCGTTAGTTATTTTTCGAATGGCATTAAGTACATCAACTTTTTTATTCCTGATTTCATTTGAATCAAATGACACCGGCGCTTCCATGCCGACCATGCAAAGCAACTGTAGTATATGATTTTGAATCATGTCTCTTAACGCGCCCGAATTCTCATAATATCCTCCACGCCCTTCCACACCCACGGTTTCCGCTGCAGTTATTTGAACATGATCAATATAATTACGGTTCCATATTGGTTCAAACAAAGCATTAGCAAACCGCAATGCAAGAATGTTTTGTACGGTTTCTTTCCCCAGGTAATGGTCTATCCTGAATATTTGATCTTCCATGAAAAATTGGCCCAGCATGTGGTTCATGTCCTTTGCACTTTGCAGATCGTGTCCAAAAGGTTTCTCAATTACGATGCGGGTACATTTTGTATCCTGGCAGATAGTTAACTTACCGAGGTTTTGTACGATAGCGGGAACGAGTTGTGGGGCTACCGCCATGTAAAAGATAATATTTGGATGTACGCCAAATTCGGACTCTTTTTCTTTGGCCACCTGCGAGATTTTTGCGTAATCTTTTTCGTCATTAATATCCATCCGAAGATAATTGATATGGCAGGAGAACTTGTCCCAATCTTCCTGCGAGCCTTTTCTCCTGGAAAAATTTTTCATTCCGTCTTCCAGGTGTTTTAAATATTCTCCAGCCTTATAATCTGAACGGGAGATACCTATGATACTGAAATTCTCGGGCATGGCATTATCCATGAATAAATTAAAAAGTGCAGGGTTTAATTTTCGAAAGTTCAGATCACCACTGCCTCCAAAAATGAATATGAGCATTGGCGATATTTTCTTATAATCTAACATTGAACTATTTTACTTTTTTAATCTAATTTTTTGTTGACGCGGTCCCGGGCTTCGTTTCCCATTCTGTATGGAAAATACCTTCTTCATCAATCCGCTGATAGGTATGTGCACCAAAGAAATCGCGCTGTGCCTGTACCAGGTTTGTTGGTAATAATTTTCGTCGGTAAGCATTAAAATAATTAAGGGATGACATGAATCCAGCGACAGGATAATTATTTAGTGCCGCAAGGGAGGCTATTTTTTGAATGGCTTTTTCTTTTTGCTTCAAAAGGTCGACAATATCTTTATCCAGTAATAAATTTTTTAAGTCTGCATTTTTATACGCTTTCTTGAAATAATCAAGCAGACCTGACCGGATAATACACCCACCTCTCCACACGCTAACCACTTCAGGAAGCGGGATTTCCATTTTCAATTCAATTGACGCAGTCGTAAGCATAGCAAGGCCCTGGGCGTAGCTTATTATTGTCGCAAAAAACAGCGCATCATGTAATAATTCTTCGAATTCTTTTCTGTCAATATTTATGCGCTCAAGTTTAGTATCGTAAAGAGCGCTTGCTTCTTTTCTTTCTTCAATAAGAGAAGATAAATTTCGCATCATAACTGCAGCGTCTATCGTAGGTATCGGCATCGGCAAGTCAAGGCCTTCCTGTGATGTCCATTTACCTGTGCCTTTTGCACCTGCCTTATCCAAAATCATATCCACTAAATATTTGCCGTCAACTTTTTCATCTTTTTTCTCGAATATGGTTGCTGTTATCTCTAACAGGAATGATTTCATTTCCCCATTGTTCCAATTGTCGAATACACCATGCAAGTCGGTATTCGTGTAACCCATACCGTTAGATAACAGGTCATAACACTCACTGAGAAGCTGCATTATCGCATACTCGATACCGTTATGAACCATCTTTACATAATGCCCCGCAGCATCTTTTCCCAGGTACCCCACGCAAGGCTCTTTGTTAACTTTTGCTGCTACAGCTTTAAGTATAGGCGATACTTCCTGGTAAGCTTCCTTGTCTCCACCGGGCATAATACTCGGTCCTTTTCTTGCGCCTTCTTCACCTCCTGAAATACCAATACCCATAAAATGCAACTCTTTTTCTTCCAGGTATTTTATTCTTTTAAGCGTATCTGTATAATGAGAATTACCACCATCGATTATTATATCGCCTTTTTCCACCAAAGGCAGCAAATCGCTTATAACACTGTCTACTGGTGGACCTGCCGGAACTAACATCATGATTTTTCTTGGAATTTTTAAAAGACCCATCATTTCACTTAGGTTATTCACGCCTTTAACTATCGTGTTTTTTTCGGCAGAGGCTTCAAATAATTTTGTTTTATCGGGATTCTTATCATACCCAATTACTGAAAATCCATGATCAGCCATATTAAGCAAAAGATTACTACCCATAACGCCCAATCCAATCATGCCGAAATCAAATTTTATGTCGCTCATATAAATTATGTTAAAGGGCAAAATTAGTGAAATTGATTTTGTGTATAAAAGAAGCTTATAACTTTGAAGTAATATTTCACCTTAAAAAAATAAGATGCCTGAACTTATTAACGAATTCAATTCCTATCGCGAGAAGATGGAGGAAGTGATACTGAACAAAAATAATCTTGTGATGAAGCGGCTTTGGAACCTTGATACCAACGCTTATGAAGATGGGGCACTTGATAAAAAAACAAAAGAAATGTTTGGGTTGGTAGCAAATATGGTTTTACGTTGTGATGATTGCGTTAAATATCATTTAGGCAAGTGCATGAATTAGTTATTTCAACGGAAGAAGTTTATGAAATATTTGCCGTTGCCAATATTGTAGGCGGCACTATTATGATACCCCATAACAGGAGGGTTGCAAAATACTGCGAAGAATTGCAACTAAATGATTAAATTATTTATGATTTTGCTGGAGCGGATTATCACTGATAATAAAATGGTATACCCTAACTTTGATGTTTAATATTTAATAAATGAGCGAAACCACAATCACACATCCTTTGCCACTAACGGCAAAAGATTTTTCTACCGATCAGGAAGTAAGATGGTGTCCCGGATGCGGAGATTATTCAATACTTGCGCAGGTGCAAAAATTAATGCCAACCCTCGGCATCCCCCGTGAAAATATCGTAATTGTATCCGGTATAGGCTGTAGCAGTAGGTTTCCTTATTACATGAACACCTATGGAATGCATAGTATTCATGGGCGCGCTACGGCGATAGCAAGCGGGTTAAAGGCAAGCAGGCCGGAATTAAGTGTATGGATTGTAACAGGAGATGGAGATTGCCTGAGCATCGGAGGAAATCATACGATACATTTACTCCGGAGAAATTTTGATGTAAACCTTTTGCTTTTCAACAATGAAATTTATGGTCTTACAAAAGGCCAATATTCTCCTACAAGCGAACAACATAAAATAACTAAAAGTACTCCTGTCGGAAGCATTGATCATCCATTTAATCCCGCAGCATTGGCATTGGGTGCTGACGCCTCATTTGTGGCAAGAAGTATGGACAGGGATCCCAAGCATCTGCAGGCAATGATCTTAAGAGCCCAGGGCCATAAAGGATGTTCCTTCCTGGAGATTTACCAGAACTGTAATATTTTTAATGATGGGGCATTTGAGATATTCACTGAGAAAAAGTCAAAGCCCGAAGAAGCCCTGTTTTTAGAACAAGGGCAACCCCTTATATTTGGAACTGAAAAAAATAAAGGTATTAAGCTTGACGGCCATCGTCCCGCTTTAGTTAATCTAAATGAGGTGAGTCAAAACGATTTATGGATCCACGATGAAAAGGACTTTTTCAAAGCACAAATTCTTACAAGATTATTCGATAATCCAAAACAGGAAGGCCATTTTCCAAGGCCATTTGGTGTTTTTTACCAGGAAGAAAGAGCCTGCTATGAAGATGTGATGACTATGCAAATTGAAGAAGCGATAGCATCTAAAGGAAAGGGAGAATTAGATAAATTATTAAAAGGCAGGGAAACCTGGTCAATCAATTAAAACCAAACAGGAAAATTAATTCTTGTTACTAAGGAATATAAAGGGCTTCAATTCCCGGAGACCGAAAGTTTCACGAATAATTTTAGGATCAGAACTGATTTTATATTTATTAAGATTGATTACCTCGTGAGCTACGATTAAATTATCGATCTTTTCAACAGAATACAGCAATTCATGAAGCATTTCAACTTCATGCTCTATAGCTTGGGGATTCATGAGTTCTTCTTTGAACAATACCAATAGATCCCGGTTAAATTTGTTCATTTTGGATTTGGTTTTTATAGTCTAATATCCCACCATTCCCTTTTTATTAGGACAGCCACAATTACTTTTCTTCGAAGAATTACAACTTGTAGTAAATACAGCAATCATAATAAGTAGTGCAAGAAGGATTTTGTTTACGATTTTCATAAAATATTATCCTAAATTAAACTTATTTTATAAATAATTATTGCATTTTTTTGACAACCAATAACAAATTTAACAAGACCATCGAAAAACCGAAAATATTGATCGCACCATTGGATTGGGGCTTAGGTCACGCAACTCGCTGTATCCCAATAATATGCGAGCTAATCTTGCTTAATTGTGAGGTTTATATAGCCGCATCAGGAGCCGGATATTTTTTGTTAGAAAAGGAATTTCCAGAGACCGTAATTTTACGGATTAGAAGTTATAAAATCAGGTATAGCCGCAATAAACTGTGGTTGCTACCTACACTTATTTTACAAGTTCCAAAGCTTATATTTTTGATTTTCTATGAACATTTCTGGCTTAAAAAAATCACGAAAATTTACAGCATTGATGCAGTAGTTTCCGACAACCGGTTTGGATTATATTCCAGGAAAATTCCGTCTGTTTTTATTACTCACCAACTTCTAATAAAAGCCGGCAATGTATTTCTTGAAAAAATATTACAAAAACAAAACTATTCTTTTATCAAAAAATTTAGTCAATGCTGGGTGCCTGATTTGAAAGAGAATGGATTTGCGGGAGAACTATCTCATCCAAATGCATTACCCGGTAATGAAATTTTTATCGGGCCCCTCTCCCGGTTCGAAGTGATGCAAAATGTTGATGAAAAATATGACCTCTTGGTAGCATTATCGGGGCCTGAACCGCAGCGAACAATATTCGAAAAAATAATCCTCTTGCAATTAAAGCATTGTCAAAAGAAAATATTATTTATTAGAGGGCTACCAGGGAAAAACGAGATTTTAAATTCTGAAAAAGGGTCTTTTAAAATTGTTAATCATCTTTCAGGTGATGAATTAAATATTGCATTTCAACAATCAGAAATAATTATTTGCAGAAGTGGTTATACAACAATTATGGACCTGGTAAAACTTGGTAAAAACGCGATCCTTGTTCCTACGCCAGGGCAAACAGAACAGGAATACCTGGCTCATTATCTTCACGAAAAGAAATATTTTTATTATGTAGAGCAAGAAGATTTTTCACTTGAAAAGGCAGTCAAAGGCGCTGCTTTTTTTATGTTTGAAAAGCCTTCGGCAAAAATGGATGGCTATAAAAAAGTAGTGAACGAATTTGTTGTTTCGCTCAAATCAGGCAAATTTGCAAATTAATAACTCATCTTGACTGCACAAATAAAAGCGCATCTAGGCCTTCTTGGTACCAATCTTTTTTTTGCAAGTAATTATAGCGCTATAAAATATTTTACCGGAAATCATTATGCCGGCCCATTTGGTATAAATATTATCAGGATCGGGATAAGTGTAATTTTATTTTGGCTACTTTTTATATTGAGCCCTGAGAAAAATAAAATTGATAAAAAAGATATTCCCGCTTTTCTACTTTGTGCTGTTACCGGCCTTGCATTGAACCAGATGTTGTTTATAAAAGGCCTTGCTTATACTTTTTCTATACATGCGTCTTTGTTAACATTGATCACACCAATTCTTATCACCATTATCGCGGCAATGGTTTTAAGGGAACGCATAACTTTTTTAAAAATTGCGGGATTAGTATTAGCAGTAACAGGAGCGGTTGTGTTGATAGGATCCCGGGAAATTACCACTACAGGCGAAAATATTCCTTTGGGCGATGCACTCGTTATTTGTAGCGCAGTTGCCTATACATTTTATTTTATAGGAGTAAAGCCGCTTATGCTTAAATATTCGGCAATTGATGTAATGCGCTGGGTTTTTACATTTGGATTCTTTATAATTTTGCCGCTTTGCGTAAAAGAGTTTAAGCAAATCACCTGGCAGGTTTTTACATTTAAAGATTATCTTCTTTTGTTTCTCATTGCCGTGCCGGGAACCTTTCTTGCATACATTTTTAACGCCTATGGTATTAAGATATTGAATGCTTCGGTGGCAGGCGCATATATTTATTTGCAACCTGTTTTTGCTGTCGCAATTGCGATGATTTTTTTAAAAGAACATTTGCTTCCTCAAAAAATTTACGCTGCCGTACTGATCTTTTCGGGTGTTTATTTATCTAATATAAAAATGAATAATGGAAGCACGCAAAAACAAAATCCCGGGGATTTAGCTAGCAAACAAGATATCAATACTCCAACATAAAAGTTTCAATTTTTTTTCACTTTCATTTAGATTATGAAATAGATTGATCGCTACATTCCAAATTTTACCATTAAAACAGGCGTATAATTTTATAGTAACGGTAAAGCCTATTCCAAAAATACTTAATCGGAATTTTTAGGAAAGTCAAAAAACAAGAATGTCTTTTCTGCATCCTTAAAACCTTTCCATGTATCAGTAGCTATAGTGATAGCAAATATCCCGCAGGTGGGCATATCATTTATTTTTTCTTCAGTCAGCCTGTTTGCAAAATCAGTAATTCCCGGATTATGAGAGAACAGTGCGACGACTTTGTTTTTATCTTTAATACTTTCAACAGCATCATAAAAATTAAGGATTGTTGCTTCATATAAAGTGGGCATCAGCATTAACTTTTTATCCCTCTTTTTCAATTCCTTCATAAAAATTTCTGCCGTTTTCTGTGCACGCTTTGCAGGGCTGGAAACAAAAGCATCTATCTTCAACTTTCTTTCTCCGATTCGTTTGGCCATAGCTGGCGCATCCCGCTTGCCACGTTCATTTAAATTCCTTTCAAAATCAGGAAGCATTATATCATTCCAACTGCTTTTTGCATGACGAACAAGTAGGAGAGTTTTCATCGGCTAATCCAACGTTTAATTTTTAAGGGAAAATTCCTGCTAAATTTAAAAAAAAATTCAATACCCTCTAACATCCTTTCCTTCCATATAGTTTAGAAAAGCTTTGTTTACCACTCTGTTTCCTCCAGGTGTTGGGTAATTGCCGGTAAAGTACCAGTCTCCTAAATTGGTTGGGCAACTTTCATGTAGATCTTCTATGGTTTGATAAATAACTTCGACGGGAACGGTAATTTCTTGTGGTGTTATTAGTTGAGCAATCTTGTTCGAAATTTCTTCTACAGTAAAAGGCTTATAAATGTGCCTTACGACATTTTCACTAGTGAGCATATTATTTCTTTTCAGCTCATTACATTTTTTCACGAGGTCTTGCAACAAGTCTTCCATCTTTCTTTCTTTTATCAGTGCCATGGCAGCCTTAAAAGCAACGAATTCACCTAATTTACTCATATCAATTCCATAGCAGTCGGGATATCTTATTTGTGGAGCTGATGAAATAACAATAATTTTTTTAGGCTCAAGCCTTGATAGCATCCTGATAATACTTTCTTTCAAGGTAGTTCCACGCACAATAGAATCGTCAATTACCACGAGCGTATCTTCATGCTTTCTTACAGTTCCGTAAGTGATGTCATAAACGTGCTGCACCATTTCATTACGGCTTGTATCAGCAGTAATAAACGTGCGAAGCTTAACATCTTTAATAGCTATTTTTTCTATCCGCACTTTTCGGTTGATCATGGCCGTTAGTTTCTCCTCGTCAAAATCATTTCCCCAGCTCATAATTCTTTCCACCTTTGTTTTGCTCAGGTAATCTTCTGCGCCTTTCAAAAGGCCGTAAAAAGCAATTTCCGCAGTGTTTGGAATAAAAGAAAAAATTGTATTCTTAAGGTCGTAATTTATTTTTTTAAGTACCGCATCAGTGAGATGATATCCCAAAGCAATTCTTTCTCTATAAATCTTTTCATCGCTACCTCGCGAAAAATAAATGCGTTCAAAACTGCAGGCTTTTCTTTCCTGTGGCTCGAGTATTTGTTCAATCGAATAACTTCCGTCCGGAAAGGCAATCAATGCATTTCCAGGCATCAGCTCCATCACTTCATTTTCGCCTACATTAAAAGATGTGCGTATTGCCGCCCTTTCACTTGCTGCAATAATTACTTCGTCATCTACATAATAATAACAAGGACGAATACCGTGCGCATCTCTCACCGCAAAGCCAATTCCGCTGCCGGTAAGTCCTCCAAAAGTGAATCCTCCGTCAAAAAGTGAAATTGACTTTTTTAAAACAGAAATAATGTCTATGGCGTCGGGCGAATTTTCATCAGCTTTTACCAAAAAATGGTGAATCACCTCCATCATTGCCCCAAGATCACTTTGCCGGTCGAGTTCATCAGGATGGCTATTTATTAAGGAAAATAGTTCTTCTTTATTTACAAGATTAAAGTTGCCGGCCAGGGCAAGATTTCGCGAAGGAATGGTATTACGTTTGATAAAAGGATGGCAGAATTGAACATTATTTTTACCCTGCGTTCCATAACGCAGATGACCCAATAACAATTCACCTAGAAAATCAATGTGGCCTTTCATCAGTCCGGCATGTTGCTCTATTTCCGGATGATATTTTTCTATTTCATTGATCTGTGCGCCAATTTGCGAAAAAAGATCAGCAATTGCCTGGTTTGCCGTACTCCTCATGCGGTGTAAAAAGGGGTAACCCGGTTCTGTATTAAGCTTTACAGCCGCAATTCCGGCTCCATCCTGGCCTCTGTTATGTTGCTTCTCCATAAGGAGATAAAGCTTGTTAAGGCCGTACAAAACAGTACCATATTTCTGGCGGTAAAAGGAAAAGGGTTTGCGTAATCTCATGAAGGCGAGTCCGCATTCATGTTTTATTTCGTCGCTCATTTATTGTAATGAAGCGCAAAATTAAGGTATTATAAAAGACAAGTTAACCTCAGTCAAAAATTGTTTTGTTATTTTCTTTTTTGACCTGATAGTTTTTAAGAGAAAAGATGCTTTAGAAATAAGGCTCTTTATATATTATTATTCAATAAAAATTACTTTTGAACTGTGGTAGAATTTGAATCCCACTTTTGTATTTCTTTGCAGTCCTTATATTCGTCTGAAATATTTACATAAAAACTGGGAATTTTTTTGCCAAACCACTTCTCTAAAGCGTCATTCTTTTTTTCTTCAAGCGCCCTTTGGGCAACCTTATCGTAATCATCTTTAAGGTTTTCGCGGTGAGGTTGTGTCCTTGTTAAAATGTCAACAATGCGGACTGCCTTTTTACCGCGGTCATCAGTAAATTCTGCAGGTTGGGAATATTGGCCTACTTTAAGATCTTTTAGCATCACCACGAGGTCCTTATCTAACTGATCAATTGTAATAAAAGTGTTGCCATCTTTGCCAGGAATTCTGCCTCCTGTAAACTTACTATTATCATCTTCACTATACTTCGAAACAGCTTGCCCGAAATCAAGATTTCCAGCTATGAGTTTTGAGCGTATAGAATCTAATTTATCTTTAGTTTCACTGACCTCAATGGAACTTACCTGTGGGATTTTTAAAATATGCCTGATTACCGCATCGTCTCCATTTCTACTTACCATTTGTATAATGTGATAGCCAAACTTCGTTTTAAAAGCATTAGAAATTTGGCCATCCTTTAAACTAAAAGCCTTCGCGAGAAATATAGGATCCCATTGCTTCTCATTTCTGTTGATCTCGTACCTTCCCCCGGTTTCCTTACTTCCAGGATCATCGGTATTTAAAGTAGCGAGTACTTCAAATT
Organism: Chitinophagales bacterium; assembly: GCA_038245055.1. Taxonomy (GTDB): domain Bacteria; phylum Bacteroidota; class Bacteroidia; order Chitinophagales; family Chitinophagaceae; genus Ginsengibacter. Next base: position 38,602 of record JBBRSV010000020.1, read on the forward strand.
TTTTACTGCCGTCTTCCACTTCTTTTTTATATTCCTTAAGCTGATCAATCGCATAAGTTTCCACGTCGCGGCTTGGCTTTGGATAAATTACTATTTCACCAATTTCCAATTGCGATTCATAAAAATGAAGGCTGTCTTTTGGAATAGAATCATAATATTTTTCTACTTCCTGGGGAGTAATTTTTATATCGGCAACAATTTTATTTCGTTCGGCCTGGGCCAATTTCTGTTCCCTAAAAGTTTGTCTAAAATCTTCTTTAAGCTGAAATATTGATTTTCCCGCAATCTGTTCTACTACTTCTTTTGAGCCATACTGGCTTACAAAATACCGGATCTTATTATCAATATCAGCATCTATTTCTTCATCGGAAACCGGAAGCGAATCTATCTCGGCCTGCAATACCAAAGCCTTTAAGCCGAGCGCTTGCTCAAGTAAAAGGCATTTTCCATTTGCCGGAACATCAACGCCCTGGCGCTGCATATCGGAAATATTATTATCAATTTCACTTTTCAATACTATTTTATCTCCGATGGTAGCTATTATTTTATCTGCCATCACTTTTTTTGTCTGGGCAAATAAGGTACACGCTAACACAATGAAACAAATGGTAAAAAAACTTTTTTTCATCGGTAAAATTATTCTATGATTTAATTAACTTATTGTGCCTGGTATAAGCAAATAGCTTGGGTCAAAAATACAATGGTAAGTGCTGAGATTTTTTTTTGAAAAGTTAAATGTTGAAGCAGTTGTGTTAAAGAAACGTACTATAAAAGCTTTACAGCGTTCTTTTTACCTCAACTTCTTCAAAAGCTTCAATCATATCGCCGGGCCGTGTGTCGCTGTAATTTTTAATGCTAACGCCACATTCCATATTAGTAGTTACTTCTTTAACGTCATCTTTAAAGCGTTTCAAACTCCCCAATTCACCCGTAAAGATGATAATACCGTCGCGAACCAACCGGATACGATTATTTCTGGCAACCTTACCTTCCAGTACGATACAACCAGAGACGCTTATTTTATCAAATTTGTAAGTCTCTTTTACTTCCAGTATTCCAAGAATTTTTTCCTGGATCTTGGGTTCCAACATACCTTCCATGGCGCTCTTTACTTCATCAATAGCAGCATAAATAATCGAGTATGTTTTTATTTCCACGCCTTCATGCTCTGCAAGCTTTGAAGCCTGTAATGCAGGTCGCACGTTGAATCCTATAATTACAGCATCAGAGGCTGTCGCAAGTAATACATCACTTTCAGTAATCTGGCCAACGCCTTTGTGCACAACGCTCACAACTATTTCTTCAGTGCTTAATTTCTGTAGAGAATCACTTAAGGCTTCCACTGAACCATCCACATCAGCACGAATAATCAAATTAAGTTCCTTGAAATTACCAAGCGCAAGCCTGCGTCCAATTTCATCAAGTGTAATATGTTTCTTAGCACGAATTCCCTGCTCGCGCAAAATTTGTGCTCTGCGGTTTGCTGTATCCTTTGCTTCTGATTCGTCAGTATAAACTTTAAAAGTTTCACCGGCCTGCGGTGCGCCATTCAACCCAAGAATTAAAACCGGTGTAGCTGGCGGTGCTATTTCTGTACGCTGATTGCGCTCGTTAAACATTGCCTTCACCCTTCCATAATTTTGGCCGGAAACTAAAAGATCTCCTTGTTTCAACGTTCCGTTTTGAACTAAAATAGTGGCAACATATCCACGTCCCTTATCAAGCGAAGCTTCAATAACGGTACCGCTCGCACCTTTATCAGGATTGGCTTTTAGATCCAGCAAATCAGATTCAAGTAAGATTTTATCGAGAAGCGCATCCACATTAAGGCCTTGCCTTGCGCTTATTTCCTGGCTTTGATATTTACCACCCCAATCTTCCACTAATATATTCATTGCAGAAAGCTGTTCCTTAATTTTTTCAGGATTGGCACCGTCCTTATCTATCTTATTCAGCGCGAAGATCATCGGTACGTTTGCGGCCTGTGCATGTGAAATGGCTTCTTTAGTTTGCGGCATCACAGCATCATCAGCGGCTACAACTATAACAGCAATATCCGTAACCTTCGCACCACGGGCACGCATAGCAGTAAAGGCTTCATGGCCCGGGGTATCCAGGAAGGTGATCGCCCTTCCATTTTTCAGGGTAACTTCATAAGCGCCGATATGTTGGGTAATTCCGCCGGCCTCGCCTGCAATAACATTGGCCTGTCTTATATAATCAAGCAGTGAAGTTTTACCATGATCAACGTGACCCATAATAGTAACAATAGGCGGACGCGTAACTAAATCCTCTTGACTATCTTCCTCTTCCTCTTCATATTCAGTTTCATCATCAATTCCTATAAATTCTACTTCAAAATTAAATTCTCCGGCCACAAGTTCAATAACGTCCGCTTCCAGCCTTTGATTAATGGACACCATAATACCAAGGCTCATACACTTACTTATAACATCGGCGAAGCTTACATCCATTAGGTTTGCAAACTCACTTACCGAAATAAATTCTGTCACCTGCAGCTTATTATCCGTCACTTCTTCACCTACATTTTCTGCAGCCTCTTCACGTTTAGCTTTTCGGTATTTCGCTTTTAAACTTTTACCTCTTCCACCTGATCCAGCAAGCTTTGCCTGGGTTTCTTTTATTTTATCCTGAATTTCTTTTTGATCTATTTCTTTCTCCTCGCGCCGGTTTGGCATGGGTGCACTTCTATTGAATCTTCCAGGAGGTCTTGGAGACTGTGGACGTTGAAAATTGCCCGATGGGCCGGGAGCGTTTGTAGTTGGTTTTTTTTCAACAACTATACGTTTGCGTTTACGGCGCTCATCGGATGGTTTAGGCCTCGTGTCATTATTAACAGGCAGCACTATCTTTCCCAATATTTTAGGGCCTTCAAGTTTCTCCGCTTTTATATTTGTTATTATTACCGGCTCTGCTTTTATAGGTCCCGGATGCACATTTTCTTCCGAAATTTGTTCTAATTGTGGTGCAGCCGCCGCAATTGGTTGCTCATTAATTTCTTTTTCAACTGTTTCTTTTTTGCTGATTTTAGAAGCTGTAGAAGCTGCGGTCTTTTTAGGCCGTGTTGAAGAATCTATTGTGCTAAGGTCAATTTTGTCAATAACCTTCGGTTGCTCCATTTCCGGAGCATCAATCTTTATAATTTCAGGTTCTTTTTGTTCTGGAACTGCTTCTGCAACGGGCGGTTCGGGTACTATTTCCGGGGCAATTACAGCTATCGGTATTTCTTCGGCCAGAGTTTCTACTACTGGTGTTTCTTTCGGTTTAGACGGTTCCTTTTTATTAAAAGAAAGATCTTGCTCGTCCCTTCTTTTTTTATAATCTGTAACAGCATTTTTTGGAAGATCAATTTGTTCTGCCTTTTGCTTAGCAGCCTTATCAGTCTGAAATTCCACCTGCAATACACGGTACATCTCTTCCGAAATACGGGAAGTCGGCTTTAAGTCGTCCCCTTCGAAACCTTTGGACAAAAGATAATCTATCAAGGTATCTTTACCTATGTTAAACTCCTTGGCTGCCGCCATTAAACGTGGTGTATTTACTTCTGCCATTAAGCCTCTCCTTGCCTTCTTTTTTAGTAAAGAAGGACATTTTTAAGTTTAAAATTATGTTTTAAAAAAGGAATCTTCAATTTTATCGTAAATAAAATGACTATTCGCTCGCAAATTCTTCCTTTAAAATCTTTTTCACTTCCGCAATAGTTTCTTTTTCAAGATCCGTTCTGCGTTCCAGCTCTTCGTTAGACAATTGCAATACGCTCTTTGCAGTATCACAACCAATTTTTTTCAATTCATCTATGATCCATGATTCAATTTCATCTGCAAATTCATCCAGGTCCACATCATATTCTTCAACCTCACCTTCATTATCTCTAAACACGTCCAGTTCAAGCCCTGTAAGTTCACAAGCTAATTTGATATTTACGCCCCTGCGTCCAATGGCCAGTGAAACCTGGTCTGGCTTTAAATAGACATTGGCATGTTTTGCTTCAAGATCCACGTCCATACTGGTGATCTTTGCGGGTGTAAGAGAACGTTGTATTAAAAGCTGGATATTATTTGTCCAGTTAATTACGTCGATATTTTCATTTTTCAATTCCCGTACAATACCGTGAATCCGGCTACCTTTCATCCCAACACAAGCACCAACAGGATCTATTCGATCGTCGAAACTTTCCACCGCAACTTTTGCTCTTTCTCCTGGATCTCTAACAATTTTTCTTATTACAATAAGTCCGTCAAATATTTCAGGGACTTCAATCTCAAGAAGCTTCGCCAAAAATGAAGTATCAGTTCTTGAAACAATAATTACTGCCTGGCTATTTTTAAGTTCAACCTTTTTTACAACCGCGCGAATAGTTTCTCCTTTTTTGAAATAATCAGAGGGTATTTGTTCAGATTTTGGCAGCAACATTTCATTGCCTTCTTCGTCAAGCAATAAAATCTCTTTTTTCCAAACCTGGTACACTTCGCCACTTATAATATCACCAATTCTATCTTCATATTTCTTTATAAGAATATTCTTTTTTAAATCATTAATGCGGCTTGCAAGTGTTTGCTTTCCGGCAAGAATTGCTCTTCTTCCAAATTCTTTTTGGATATCAACTTCTTCATATAATTCTTCACCTACCTGGTAATCAGGCTCAATTTTTATCGCGTCTTTATATTCAATTTCGGTAAGCGTATTATATAAATCATCGTCATCAACAATTGTTCTTCTGCGAAAAATTTCCAGGTCACCCTTTTGATCATTTACGATTACATCAAAATTTTCATCAGATCCATATTTCTTACGGATTAATGTTTTGAATACATCTTCCATCACCTTCATAAGTGTTGGCCTGTCGATGTTTTCTGCGTCTTTGAATTCCTGAAAGGATTCAATCAAATTGATACTTGCCATTTAATTTTTTTTTAAAAAGTTATCAGCACAGTGGTTTGCTTTATCTGATTAAATAATATAGTTACCGGGTTTGTTGTTGTCTTATTTCCTTTACCTGTTTTTTCTTCAACAATTATTTCGTCGTCATTTACAACAAGTAAAGTTCCTTCTTTCCTCGTATCATCTTCTAATAAAACTTCTACTTTTCTGCCTATATTTTTTTTATACTGGCGATGAAGTTTTAAAGGTTGATCTACACCGGGTGACGAAACTTCCAACGAAAAATTTCCATCCGGAAAAAGCGCGGTTTCTTCAATAAATTTATAAAGAGCTTTGTTTACTGCAGTACATTTTTCAATCGTAATTCCATCATCAGCATCCAGGAAAACTTTTATATCGTTTGATGGTGATATTTTTACTTCAACCGGAAAAACTGTCCCTGATTGTGAAGTTACCGACGTTACAAAATCTTCAATATTTTTTAAAGTTATTACAACATTCATTATTGTTCAACTCACAAATTTTTTAAAAAGAAGAAGGGAACGCTTTCGTTCCCTTCAATGATTCTTTTGCCGTGCAAATATACTGCAAATTAGAATTACACACCAAATAATGTTAAAGTAAAACTTTTAGAATAGTGTTAAATAATTAAAGATTTATTTTTGTAGGATGAATATTTTCCGCATCGCAGCAGAGCTGTTTCTAATCTACATTTTATATCAACTCATATTTGAGTTTATTATTCCTGTATACCAGTCCACTAAAAAGATAAGAAAGCAGTTTGGTGACTTACAATCTAAAATGCAACAGGATATGAATGCGGCAAGCACCAAACGCCCCTCCGCTCCACAAGAACCTACGGTAAAAAGAGAAGGCGATTACATTGATTTTGAGGAGATAAAATAATTCATAATTCCAAATCCTCAATGTTTTTCCCCGCTGATAATAAAATCGTTTGCAAGCCCGAAAGTTTGGCTGCTTCTACATTTTGGATGGAATCATCTACAAATAGCGTTTTGGCCGGATCAAGTTTATTTTCCTCCATTACGAAATCGTAAATATCTGCATTGGGTTTTCTTAAACCCATTTCGCAGGAATAATAAGCCTTATCAAAATACTTTTCAAAAGCATATGCCCTTGGTTTATTGTAATAAATATTCCTTAGTTCTTTTAAATGAATATGATTTGTGTTGCTTAACAGGAATATTTTATACTTCGGCTTAATTTTTTTTAAAAATTCAAGGCTGTCCTCGCGAAAAGTTAATAGCATCGAATTCCAGGCTTTTTCAATTTGATTCGCCGGCAATTTAAGCCCCGCCTTTTTATTTAATTCTTTATAAAAGGAATCTGCTGATATTTTACCGGTTTCCAGATGTTGGAAAAGATCATCGGCTTCAGTTTGAGAATACATTTCATTAAAATTTTTTACACCTGCTTGTGCTAATGCTTTACTGGTAAGGTTATAATCGATATTTAAAATAACGCCCCCAAGGTCAAAAATGATTGTTTCTATTTTTTGCATAACCCAAAGAAAAATATTTCTTGCCACTTGGCGAATTTTTCTATTTTTGCACTCCTAATTTTACTGCTTTTGCAGTTTGGGCCTATAGCTCAGCTGGTTAGAGCACCTGACTCATAATCAGGTGGTCCCAGGTTCAAATCCTGGTGGGCCCACAGATGGCTAAAGGGTTTCAGACGATTTTAGTTTGAGGCCCTTTTTTATTTCTAAGCGATTTCCAAACAAATTTGGATAAAAGATGATAATATTTGATTAACTGGATAGCTTTCGATAATTGGTGTTAAAAGATTCTCATCATTTTTTTTCGTCTTCCCTTTGCCGTTAGTAGCCACCCATTAAAAAGACGATAGTAAATACAAGATTTCGGAAAGGAGTAATTTAGTCTCAAGATGAAATGACTTGTAATATCTTATAGAGAATACAAGTCTCAATATCTTCTTTTGATAATATTTCGTGGGCGCAAAAATCGGCTATCAGTCCCAAAAAGTCAACACAGAAAAGCTTTATGGGAATATGGAAATAAAAACTTGGTAAACTCTATTTTTTTTAGTCCCTTAACCCCGCACAGACCAGTTAACGCTTTTCTCTTCTATCCGGCACGCTTACAATGGTATGCTGTCGCATATTCTAAAATTTCAAAAAATCCAATCGCATTCAAACCGAAACAACAGCACGCAGCTATGATCAACTAAACACATAGCAATCACGCGCAACAATGAACTGGAAATAGGTCTTGGAATTTTTAGTAACACCTCCGAGCCATAGCAACATGACAACAAAGTAAGTGATACGTGCAGTTTTGTTGTTAATTCAGCTTTCCACCGGGCAACAGTGCCCTGATCAGCTCCGGGTGGATATTACGCACCTCAACGCCAAAGGGACACTTTGGCGAAATATGGCATCTTTCCCGGGCCACCCCCTCCCCACGCGGACAGGTCACCAGCCATTGATAGTCCGTATTTGGATATTAAGACCCCGCTAATTCGGCTACCCTTGGCAGACGAAAAGTGAAACTTCAGGGCAAAGTAGCAAACTTCATCATAATTACCGGGCATTGTAACAATGGGCATCACTTAAGATTACTTAATAAATGTTCCCTGTTCAAATATTCGGGTGTTTCGGCAATCATCCCAAAAAGTTTGAATTTGCGGAGGTTTTTATATTTAGTTTCGCAAATACCAAAGTTGGATGCAAACCATTTTATACACCTCAAATTGAAAATGAGTTCTGCCACTTTATTCATTTAAAAAGACTATTAAAACAAAAAATGACATTCTGGTCTAGATATAAAGCTTGGCGACATAAGCACGGTGAAGGAGTTGAATTGATAATTTCTATAGTTGAGTTTTTTGTTGCACTCAAAGTGGTATTTGAAATAATGCATCTGATAGGTGAATTTCTGTCACATATTAACTTGTCTTTTCTTTCATATCCGATCAATCTTAAATTTCCGGCTGGACTGATTTTCTTATTTTTTATTTTGCTTTTTTTACTTTACTTCATTCTTCGATACAGAATTAGTAGACAATACCAAAAGTTAACAAAAGCTGTTAGTGAATTTAAAAACGAATCATCCACAATTCAGAAAGATATTGTTGTCAACGTTACGAGTGAAATAAGTTTATCAGATAGTATCAAATTGAAATATCCATTAAAACTTTATTTTCATATAACAAATCCAAATGAAAAAACAATTGTTATAGATAAAGTAATTTTTGAAGCAACAACCAATATCAAAATTCATTCTGACAGTAAAATAAAGGTTGATGAGTTTCTTTACAAACCCACATTATACCTAGGCACTGTAAATGGTCAAGAAAGATGGGATTCAAAAGCTGTGATTGAGCCTTACAAAGAAGTGAAATTTTTTATCCCTATTGACAGAGAGTTTGGTAAAAAAGCCCTAGAAAATACCGTAAGTAATAAAAATACAGGAACAGTTTTACTGAGAGCAATTATGTTAGACAACGAAATATTGTCGAATAATTTGCGATTTGAATTTTAGATTGATATCAATCAACTTAATACGGAAATTACTGGTGACTTCACTCTGCCCCCATCCAACTAGCTGACTGCAAGAAACAAGCGACAACTATTAATAAACATCATCAATTCCCAAGATCAAAACAGGGATATCAATATCTGATACACCTCTTTGTTGCAAATCCCAAACGAACTGTTCAAAGTAAGAAACACCAGTACTCATTTCACTTGCAAGTTGTTTTATCGGGACAACTTCAATACCTGCATCAATGTAACCAAACTTGTGAAAAATAGTCATCTTGGCGCAGACATTGTAAACCATGAAAGCATACTTTCCGAACTGTATTTCAACTCCTAATTTATCTTTCACAAAATCCATATCTCTGTATGGCTTCACTTTAAGTTTATACGGCTTTTTTGGTTTGTAATCTTTCAAATAAAATTCTTGCGGATAATCGCACAACTCTTTTTTATTTGCCCAACCTTTAAATTTTGCAAACTCACTTTTAAACGCTTTGTTCAAATTTACTGGACTGTAAAGCATACTACCAGGCATTGTTTTTTCTTTGCTAGTTTTATTTTTATGAGTGATAGCATCAACTCGATTGATAGTTGTTTCGACTTCGCGTAAAAGGTGCGGAAAATTTTTCTCAATATATTCCTTCCCGCCATTAAATGAATATTCGCCTGCTATTATCATAAACTATTATTTTCTTGTAGCCATTCTATTGGCACTTGTGAAACTTTTTCTTTTCCTGTTGGCACATGAACTGCTTGGCCCAAAGGTCGCATTTTCAAAGTTCCATTCAACAAACCAAAAATTCTTTCTTTAGTTATATCAACATACACTTTTTCTTTTTCAACTCCCGCACCTTTGCGCTTATGTTTCAGTGCGGCTACTGAAACTGAACCTACACCAGCATACGGGTCAAGCACCCAATCCTTTTCATTTGTCAATGCTAACACGCAACGCTCAACCAACTCAATCGGAAACTGACATGGATGAATTGTTTTTTCAGGATGATTTGCTTTCACATTCGGAATGTTCCACATTTCATTTTCCCATTCTTGCGCAACGAACTCCCAAATATCGGACGGGTTTTTTCCTAAAGGATTGCCTGACGGCAATCCTCTTTTCTCTCCTTTGAAATGTGTCTTACCAGGATACTTTGACGGAACTCTAATTGAATCAAGATTGAAAGTGTATGAATCGCTTTTCGTAAACCACAATAGTGTTTCATACCTTCCCGAAAATCTTTTGCTTGCATGTAAGCCATGACCGAAATGCCAAATAATTCTGTTTCGCAATTGCAACCCTTTTTTCTTAAACATCGGATAGTAATACATATCAAGCGGAAAAATTTCTCCTTTCTCAACATAGTTTCCAACCTGCCAACACAAACTCCCATTTGAATCAAGCACTCGTACAAGTTCATCAACAATCGGTTCTTGTTCCTCCAAATATTTTTCAATTGTCTGCTTTGTTTCATATTCTTTGCCGACATTGTAAGGAGGTGAAGTAATCACAAGTTTGATGGCTTCATTCGGAATCTCTTTCAGAAATTCCAACGAACTACCGTTACGCAAAACGATTTCTTTCTCTGATGAAAATTCATTTGCGTAATCAATTTCTCCGACAAATTCAAAAGTCCCATTTTTCATTTCAACTTTTTTTCTCTCCGCAAATATCAGAAATAGAAATCAATTCTACATCACTGCACGACAAAGAAAGGTCTGCTAACTTGAAACAGACAAGCATTGAATGTAAATCGCTTTTAATTACTTTCGTGCTGACATCGTAAGGTACAACTTCATGGGAAGTGTAAAGTATTCAGATAACATATAGAAAAGTATCCGCACAGCCCCTAAAAAATCCCCGTGCTGAAAACAGTTAACGGGGGCTTTGCGGTATACTTTTGAGTTGGCTGATGTCGCCGTAAGGTTCGTTATTGGGTATAAAGTATCAGCCTTCCCTTTTCTATTTATTTATTTTTAAAATATTGTTTTTAAGCGAAATGAGTTTTTTAATTGTTTTTCACCGACTCATCATGCTTCGGTCTTTTAAAATTAAGGTTTTATAGCTTCTGCAAGGACAATTGACTGTATTTTTTTTGTTACAGAACACACCTCTTTTATTACGCTATCTAACGTGGTCGTTTACCCGCAATTAAAATAAATTTCTTCCCAGGCTGTTATCCATCATCTGTGTGCTTCCAGGGATAAAATATTTTTATCAGTTGCAAAGTTTTGTTTTTACAACAGGGACATTCATTCATATCAATACCAAATTGCTCCAGCATGCGAACCTGAACGGGTATTTTTACAGGCTCCTTATGCAAAGGCAATTTCATTTTTTGCAATACTTGGTTGATACGCCGTTGCCGGTTCCTGTTTGAAAGATAGCCGTATGTCCTTATTTTGGTAAACCGTTCAGGCAAGATGTGCTGCTCAAAGCGGCGGATAAATTCGGGGATGGTGAGTGTCATTGGTTTTTGCTTTCCTTCATCAGCATAATCTTTATAGCCAAAAGTTACGGTACCGGCTCCATCATTAATGCTTTCTATCCTGTGATTGCTGATAGCTACTTTATGCGTATACCTTCCCAGGTATTCTATTACTGCCTGCGGGCCGCCAAAGGGAGCTTTGGCATAAACATTCCAGTCTTTGGTGTAAAGAAGGTTGATGAGTTGTTTACTGTCTTCTTTTAAAACTTCACCGTCTTTTATCATTTGTTGCAATGCCTGTAAAAACTTTGTCCTGTAAACGATGCTCATCGCTTTTACCGGGAACAAAAAGCGATGCTCATTTCTTTTGGCCACAGTCCATGTATTATCAGTACCAATACCACCGCCACTTACAATACAATGGATATGCGGATGAAAGCTTAACTGTTGCCCCCAGGTATGCAGCACACTGATGATACCGGGCAGGGCTCCCATATATTTTTCATCTTTTGCAAAGGTGAGCAGCGTTGCAGCCGATGCATCAAAGAGTAGTTTGTACAAAAGCTTTCTGTGACCCATCACTAAACTGTTGAGTTCATGAGGCAGGGTAAATACTACATGATAATACTTCACCGGCAACAGTTCGCGGCTGCGGGCTTCTATCCATTCCTGCTTTTTTATCGCTCCACAGTTAGGACAGTGACGATCGCGGCAACTATGATATTGGTATTGTATGTGGCCACATCCATCTTTGGTGCACCCATATACGTGATAGCCAAGCGCTGCTGTGCGGCAGCTTCTTATCCGCTGCAACACCTTTGATACATGAGCATTTTTATGAACCCATACATCTTGCTTTTGCAACACTTGCTGTACCGTTGCCCGTGGCGCTGTATAAGATAACATATCGCATCATTTTAAATTTTGATTAAGCATATTGTTATCTTTTGCCAGCAATAAGGCATCGTAGGGATTAAAGATACCTTCTGTTCGCTTTGAAGTAAGGTGCATGTAACGCATGGTAGTTTGCAGGTTATTATGGCCCAGCAACTCTTTTATAGTATGCAGGTCTGTGCCGTTATCCAGCAGATGTGTGGCAAAACTGTGGCGGATGGTATGTATGGTATAGTTCTTATTTTCCAGCCCCACTCTTGTTAATGCTTTTTGCATCAGGTGCTGTATGCTGCGGGTACTGTATCTTTTACCGGGTCTGTATCCATTAAAAAGATATTCTTTTGGTTTATAAATAATCCAGTAAGCTCTCAGTTCCTGCAATACCTGCTCAGATAAAATAGTAAACCGGTCTTTATTTCCTTTACCCTGCACTACTTTAATGCGCATGTTTTTGGAATCTATATCGGCAATCCTCAAATTGGCTATCTCACTGATACGTATGCCACTGCTGTATAGCAATATTAAGATAGTACGATGCTTGGTATTTTGCACACTATCAATCAACTTCATGATCTCTTTTGTTG
>JBBRSV010000021.1:0-49223 GCA_038245055.1 Chitinophagales bacterium
AATGGCAGCGACAATATTTCTTTTGCGGTCTTCATCAATTTTAATCCGGTGATTTATGGGAGATTTTAAGGACGTAAAGTTATCGCAGTAATTATAAACAAATTAAAGTCTATTAAAAAAGGAAAGCTAAAAAATTGCCTCGAAACGGCATTTGGCCAAAACTTACAGCTAAGGAATGGCTGGCAATTTTTTAGGTAAATTTCCCAATTGTTTAAGTTTAAATTTTTCCCTTCTTCCGCAAAAAAATTATGAATTGCCTTAAATTATCTACTGAGTCATTTCATAACGTCAGGCAAACAACTTATCTTTGCGCAAAATTTAGAAGACGTATGGGTTCCAGACAGATGAAATCTTTATTGGTAGCGGCTTTCAGCCTTATAATGCTGACTTTTTCGGCCAATATTTTTGCCCAGGAAACCGAACAAAAAGCGGGCACCGAAGCAAAAAAAGGCTTTGACGCAAACGAAGTAATTTTTGGCCATATAAAAGATGCTCATGAGTTTCATTTTCTCAGCTATACCGGAAGTGACGGCCAGGAACATGACGCGGCAATTCCTTTACCAGTAATCTTATATTCTCCTCAAAAAGGATTTTCCACTTTTATGTCTTCAGCTTTTCACCATGGAAAAGAAGAAGTAGATGGTTATAAACTGGTAGAAGGAAAAGTAATTCCCCTGGAAGCGGGCGTTTCCGTTTATGATATTTCGTTAAGCAGAAATGTGGTTCAAATGCTACTGGCTACTATATTGTTTGTTTGGCTGATGCTTTCTATTGCTGCTAAATATAAAAAAGGCCACGGCGTCATCAGCGCCCCAAAAGGTGCGCAAAATGCCGTTGAAATTGTCATAGAATTTCTTAAGGAACAAGTAGCTGTGCCCAACCTTGGAGATCGTTATAAAAAATACATGCCTTACCTGCTCACAATATTTTTCTTCATACTAATAAATACTTTTTTTGGATTGATCCCAGGCTCAGCCAATGTTACAGGCAATATTGCTTTTACCATGATACTTGCGCTCATCGCCTTTGTGGTCATAATGTTTAGCACCAACAAACATTATTGGGCACATATTATTAACCCGGATGTTCCGTGGTGGGTAAAACCAATTTTAGTGATTGTGGAGATCCTCGGAATTTTTACAAAGCCTTTCGCGTTAATGATTCGTCTTTTTGCAAATATGCTTGCAGGCCACATTATCATCATTTGCCTGATCTCCCTGATATTTATTTTTGGAGCATTAAATAAGGGTATCGGTTGGGGGTTTGCACCTGTTTCAGTAGCTTTTTCGATCTTTATTTATTTCATTGAAATATTGGTTGCTTTTATCCAGGCATTTATTTTTACAAACTTAACTGCAGTATTTATTGGCCAGGCAATGGAAGGCTCACATGCTGACCATGGCGGAGAACATGATGCGGTTTTAGTATAATTTTTCAAGAAGCGTTTATTTTAAACAGTATAAAACACAATTATGGATTTAATGACAATTTTAAGCACAACACCCTGGGCTAACGCCGGTGGAGCTATCGGCGCAGGACTTGCGGCTGTAGGTGCAGGTATTGGTATCGGCCAAATTGGTAAGGGCGCGGTAGAAGCTATCGCACGCCAGCCTGAAGCCGTTAACGATATCCGGTCTAACATGATTCTTGCAGCGGCACTTGTAGAAGGTGTTGCCTTGTTTGGAGTTATCGCCGGTATACTTGCAATGTTTGTGTAAAACAAAATTAAAGCTGCAAACAAAGCACAGGGCGGAGGTTGCAGCTTTATCTTCTTTTATTATTATTTAAAACTTATAATATGGATTTACTTACGCCGTCGTTTGGACTTATAATCTGGACCTTGCTCGTCTTTGTAATTGTATTTTTCATTTTGAAAAAGTTTGCGTGGAAGCCAATTTTAAACTCACTTGGCGAAAGAGAAAAAAACATTTCCGATGCTATCTTATCTACTGAAAAAGTTAAAGAGGAAATGAAGCAATTGAAAAATGAAAATGAAATTTTGCTTACAAAGGCACGTGAAGAAAGAGCGATTATGATGAGAGAAGCGAAGGAAACCCGCGATAAAATTATTACCGAAGCGAAAGAAGTGGCGAGACAGGAAACTAACAGAATTATTGCCGATGCACAGGGCGCCATTAATCAACAAAAAATGGCAGCAATTACCGACCTTAAAAACCAGGTAGGAAATCTTGTAATTGAAGTAAGTGAAAAAGTATTGCGCAGGGAACTTGGAAACAAAGAAGAACAGGAAAAATATATAAATCAGCTTGCAGATAATATTGAATTGAATTAGAAACTGCAGGAATGCGATTGATAAAGTAAAGATTTAAAAATGCAAAATCCCAGGTTAGCGCAACGTTACGCAAAGAGCCTCATCGACCTTTCACAAGAACTAAAAGAACTTGATGCTGTTCATGATGATATGATACTGCTCAATTCTATCTGTGCTAAAAGCAGGGAATTTGTGATGATGCTCAAGAGCCCCATAATCAGCGCTGATAAAAAGAATAAAATTATTGGCGCGGTGATGCAAAATAAAATTTCAAAAATTACCCAAACTTTTATTAAGCTTCTTTGCAGCAAAAACAGGGAATCCATTTTGCCTGAAATTATTTTTTCATTCATTGAGCAATACAATAAAATTAAGGGCATTCATAAAGTAAAGCTTACCACAGCAGTTGCAATATCTGAAGAAATAAAAAATTCTTTTGTAGATAAAATTCAAGCCGAAGTATCTAATTCAAAAATTGAACTCCAGGCAATTGTAGATCAAAATATTATTGGTGGCTTTGTATTAGAAATGGAAGGAAAACTAATAGACGCAAGCATTTTGAGAGATCTTAATGATGTGAAAAAACAGTTTGCCAATAATGATTACATCCATAAATTAAGGTAAACTACTTAATTTTTTAGCTCCTTCTTACACGGATTAAATTATTTTTAAAACAATTCTTAAGTTGTTGATCAATTTTTTGCCTTAAAATTTCGTTTACAAAGCTTTTTACCAACAACCATTATTTTCAAAAATTTTACGTGGTAAAGTTTGTATCAAAAAAGATAAAAAAAAGCGATTTTAATCTAACGATTTTTGTTACTCCACCTATCTTATTCTACCTTTGCACCTCGAAAAAAATAAACTTTTATTATGGTTGATATTAAACCGGATGAAATATCTGCAATTTTACGAAGCCAGCTAACCAATTTCAACGTAGAAGCCAACCTCGAAGAAGTTGGAACTGTGTTGCAAATCGGCGATGGAATTGCGCGCGTTTATGGGTTAAATAACGTTAGCTCAGGCGAATTGGTAGAGTTTGAAAATGGTATTAAAGCCATCGCCCTAAATCTTGAAGAAGATAACGTGGGTGTGGTACTTATGGGCGATAGTGGTGACATTAAAGAAGGAGGCACGGTACGACGCACCGGTAAAATAGCTTCTATTAAAGTGGGTGACGGTTTAGCGGGACGTGTGATAAACACTTTAGGCGAACCTATAGACGGAAGAGGCCCTATAACCGGCGATTTATATGAAATGCCGCTGGAGCGCAAAGCACCCGGTGTAATTTTTCGGGAACCGGTAAAACAACCCCTGCAAACGGGTATCAAAGCTATTGACGCTATGATCCCGATTGGCCGTGGTCAACGTGAATTGGTTATCGGCGACAGGCAAACAGGTAAAAGTGCCATTTGTATTGATACGATCATTAATCAAAAAGAATTTTATAAAGCAGGCAATCCTGTTTATTGTATATATGTTGCGATAGGCCAAAAAGCTTCTACAATTGCTAACGTGATGAAAGTGCTGGAGGATAATGGAGCGATGGAGTACACAACGATTGTTGCAGCATCTGCCTCAGATCCTGCACCGCAGCAGTTTTACGCTCCTTTTGCCGGTGCAGCATTGGGAGAGTTTTTTCGCGATACAGGCCGTCATGCATTAATTATTTATGATGATCTTAGTAAGCAAGCCGTTGCTTACCGGGAAGTTTCTCTTTTATTAAGAAGGCCGCCGGGCAGAGAGGCTTATCCGGGAGATGTATTTTACTTGCACAGCCGCTTGCTGGAAAGAGCTGCAAAAATCATTTCAAAAAATGAGATTGCACAAAAGATGAATGATCTTCCTGAAAACATCAGGCACCTTGTAAAAGGTGGCGGATCTTTAACGGCGCTTCCAATTATTGAAACACAGGCTGGAGACGTTTCCGCTTATATTCCGACCAACGTTATTTCTATTACAGATGGACAGATTTTCCTTGAGGGAAATTTATTCAACGCAGGTATTCGCCCCGCAATTAACGTGGGTATTTCTGTGAGCAGGGTTGGTGGTAATGCACAGATTAAATCAATGAAAAAAGTAGCGGGAACGCTGAAACTTGACCAGGCTTTATACCGCGAAATGGAAGCGTTTTCTAAATTTGGTGGTGATCTTGATGCTGCTACTAAATCGGTGCTAGATAAGGGCGCCAGGAATGTTGAAATATTGAAGCAGCCACAGTTTACGCCTTATGCGGTGGAAAAGCAAGTTGCGGTAATTTACCTCGGTACCAATGGTTTATTAAATGGCGTTCCGGTTAAAAACATCCAGGAATTTGAAGAGCAGTTTTTATTGCAAATGGATGCAAAATTACCAGAGGTACTTGCAGAGTTTAAAAAAGGAAATTTACCTGAAGATGGAATTAAAAAAATGACAGATCTTGCTAAAGAGATCATGCATCAATTTAAATAATTGAATTACATAAGTTTATTTATACAAGGGAGATTTATTCTCCCTTTTTTTATTTAAGAAAATGCGTTGAATAGCTCCCAATAATTTAGAAAGTGTAGGTCATAATTTTGTAAATTTGAGAGTAAAGACTTTCAATGGGATTAGGAATTATTTTCATTTCTCTTTTGTTAATGGGGTTGGGCCTGATTGTCCAGTCCACACTTAAAAATAAATTTGCTACCTACAGTAAAGTACCTACTAGTAGCGGCCTTAGTGGTAAA
Source organism: Chitinophagales bacterium (assembly GCA_038245055.1). GTDB lineage: Bacteria > Bacteroidota > Bacteroidia > Chitinophagales > Chitinophagaceae > Ginsengibacter. Next base: position 4,984 of record JBBRSV010000021.1, read on the forward strand.
GAAATTGCTGAGAAAATGCTTCATGAAAATGGAATTTTTGATGTGTCGGTAATTTCTGTTACAGGATTTTTAAGCGACCATTATGACCCTATAAAAAAAACAGTGAACCTGAGCCTCGACGTTTATGAAGGAAGAAATATTTCCGCAGCCGCAGTGGCTGCCCATGAGTGTGGCCATGCATTACAACATGCAGCCGCGTATTCGATGCTCATGCTGAGAAGCAGGTTGGTACCTATTGTACAAATCAGCAGCAGCCTTGCCCAATGGGTGATTTTAATCGGCCTTGGTTTATTTAGTTTTGGTGGCGGCAACCACACCGTTTTATTATTAGGTATTATTTTGTTTGCAGCATCTACGCTTTTTTCAGTAATAACATTGCCAGTGGAATTCGACGCCTCAGCAAGAGCGTTAAAATGGCTTGATTCTGCTCATATCATGATGCCTGTTGAGCACGACAAAGCCAGGGATGCTTTAAAATGGGCGGCTCTTACTTATGTTGTTGCAGCACTCGCGTCTATTGCACTTCTTATTCAATACATTTTAATTTACCAGGGCAGAAGCAGGGATTGATTTTAAAAAAAAATCCTTTCTTTTCAAAGCAAGTTTTTTAAGGAATTGTTTTCTTGAAATGCCAAAATATTAAAGCAACGATTTATTTCAGCACTCTATATTCTAATTATCGTATTTGATTTTTCTGTATCTTAACTTCCGATTGAATTGCTTGCCTCCCGGATGACTAATTATTAAAACAATCCTTAGTTCCGGGTGACAGCATCGCGGTTTTGGAATTAATAAAAACGACATAACGATTGCTCACATTCATTAATATTACTTTACTTTTCTTCCTTAATAAATAAATATAAAATGAACTCCCGCAGAAAGTTTTTACAAAATTCTTCCGCCCTTGTAGGCGGCGGCTTGTTACTCTCTTCTATAAACAATGAAGCCTTTGCCATTTTTAAAAATCGTGTTTTACCCAGTGATCAGTTAAACATTGGCGCTATCGGCGTAAATGGAATGGGCTGGGCTGATGTAAAGGCCGCGTTGAAAATTCCGGGCGTAAACCTGGTGGCCATTTGCGATATTGATAAAAATGTGATTGAGAAAAGACTGGATGATCTTACTAAAATGAATGTGAACACTTCTAAAATTAAAACCTATGGTGATTATAGAAAATTGCTGGAAAATAAGGATGTGGATGCTGTTGTTATTGGTACACCGGATCATTGGCATGCATTAATAATGATGGATGCCTGTGCTGCCGGTAAAGATGTTTATTGCGAAAAACCCGTTGGCAATTCCATTGGCGAATGCCGGGCAATGGTGGCCGCACAACAACGATATAGCAAGGCGGTACAATGCGGTCAGTGGCAGCGTAGCCAACAGCATTTTAAAGATGCGGTTGATTATGTACAAAGCGGCGTTCTTGGTAATATAAGAACGGTAAAGGTTTGGTGCTACCAGGGATGGATGAAACCAGGGCCTGTTGTTCCGGATTCGGCGCCGCCTAACGGTGTCGACTATACGATGTGGCTCGGGCCTGCACCAACAAGAACTTTTAATTCAAGCCGCTTCCATTTTAATTTCCGTTGGTTTTGGGATTATGCCGGCGGTTTAATGACGGATTGGGGCGTGCATTTATTAGATTATGGGTTGTTAGGGATGAAGTCGCCTACGCCTAAATCTGTTTCCGCATTGGGTGGCCGTTTTGCCTATCCTGAGTTGTATGAAGAAACGCCTGATACGCTCACAACTTTATATGAGTTTGATGGCTTCAACATGGTGTGGGATTCTGCCATGGGCATCGATAATGGTTCTTATAACCGAGACCATGGTATTGCCTACATTGGTAATAATGGAACGTTGATTCTTAACCGCGGTGGCTGGGAAGTGATAGAAGAAAAACAAAGTAAAAATAAAGTGAGTAAGCCGTTTGCGCCATCAACAGATAGCGGCGTTGATAAACATTGGGTAAACTTTGTTGACGTTATTAAATCAAGAAAATTTGAAGATCTTCATTGCCCAATACAGGCTGGAGCTCACGTGGCCACCGTTGCACAAATGGGTAACATTGCCTATCGGAGTGGTAAAAAATTAGAATGGGATGCATTGAAAGAACAGTTTACTGATGATGCTATTAATAAGCAATACATGATGAAAGAATATCACAACGGTTATAAGTTACCAAAAGTGTAAGTCGTTAAACGCATTTAAAGTAATAACAAAAACTGTTCTTGGATAAAATCAATACCTTGGCGGAAATTTATTGGAAGATCTTTTTTAATAACCAAAATCTATAATCGTGAAAAATGAATTTAGTTTGATTGTTGTTGTAACGGCAATGGTATGTATTACAAGTTGTGTAAGTACGAAGAAGTTTAATTCGCTGCAAGCAAACTATAACAAATTGCAAGACACCAATAGCCAGCTTACCAGGGATGGTGAAGAGTGTAAAAATAATTTAGACAAAGCCACTGTTCAGATATCAGGATTGCAGGAACAAATCAATGCAGAGCGCGAGCACGAAAGAGCGCTGCAGTCCGCATTAGATAAATGTCTCACTTCCGCAGGCCAGGGTAATGTAAATGTTTCTAAACTGGTGGACGAGATCAATTCTTCTAATAAATATATACAAGAATTGATTGCTTCTAAAAACAAAAGTGATTCGCTGAATATGTTGCTCACCAACAACCTTACGAGATCGCTTAGCAAAGATGAAATGCAGGATGTAGATGTAAAAGTATTAAAAGGTGTTGTCTACATTTCTTTATCAGATAATATGCTTTACAAATCAGGTAGCTACGAAATTTCCGACAAGGCAGGAGCTACATTATCAAAAATTGCCAAAATTATTACAGATTATAAAGACTACGATGTATTGATAGAAGGAAATACAGACAACGTGCCTATTGCAAAGCCCAACATTCGCAACAACTGGGATTTGAGTGCCCTTAGAGCCTCTTCCGTAGTACAGTCGCTGCAAAATAATTATAGTGTAGATCCAAAAAGGCTTACTGCCGGTGGACGCGGCGAATACAATCCTGTTGCCAGCAACGATACACCCGATGGCAAAATAAAGAACAGGCGCACAGAAATTATCATTACGCCCAAGCTTAACCAGTTTATGGATTTGATTGACAAAGGCGCTGCGCATGATTCTACGAGCACTCATTAAACAAAAAATTTAGTAACTAATTTTGTATCATCAAGCGGTTGCCAACTTTTAAAAATTGGCAACTTTTTTTTAGAAAATTTTTAAGAAACTAAAACTTTGGACTGTCGGTTGTAGCTTCATTGGTCATCTGTAGTTCCGGCTATTACTTTTTCTTAATGTTGCTGCATCCGGAACTTTACTATTCGGGCAATTAAATTCAACGGCATTGGCTTATCCAGAGGAAACTGTACCGAGCCCTTGCCTTGTTTATATTTAGATAATCCTTTTGCAAACTCAATATGCCCGGATGGGGTCGCATAAAAACCAATATGATTTCTATACCCGGCAAAATAAATAATTACACGGCCCTTGTACCTGAAAGCAGGCATGCCATAGCTTATCGTTTCTTCTGCGCCTGGCGCAGCATTACTAACGGTGAGGCGTACCTGTCCTAAAATCTTTTGAACATCTTCCGGGAAGGAAGCAATGTAAGCATCTACACTAGCCGGTTTAACAACCTTCATAAAAGATTATTTTAAAAAATTCGGCGCTCAGGCATTTTCTAATTCTTCAATATTGAATTTAACCGATTTCATCACCACTTCCATTACTCTTTTGCCTTTTGCCGGGTCGCTCATTAATTTTCCAAGTATGGCAGGAACAATTTGCCAGCATACACCAAATTTATCTTTCAACCACCCGCACTGTGACTCTTTACCACCTTCGCTGAGTTTATTCCAGAAATAATCAATGTCTTCCTGGTTGTCGCAAGGCACCACCAGTGATATGCCTTCATTAAAAGTAAATGCGTGTGGACCTGAGCTTTCCATGGCGGCAAATGCCTGTCCGTTCAGCGTGAAACGGGCATGCTTAATATTGCCTTCTACATCTGGTTCACCTTTTTCATAACGGCTTATCATTTCTACTTTACTATTCTTAAATATTGAAGTATAAAAATTAATGGCCTCTTCGGCCTTTCCGCTTTGCTGCTGCGTAAACATAAATGAAGGAACGATTTTTTGCTCAGCACCGTTGTCGTTCATCATGAGCTGCCAGCTCACACCGAATTTATCCTGGCACCAACCGTATTTTTCATTCCAAGGATATTTATGCAGCGGCATCATTACGTTTCCACCGGCAGATAAATGTTTCCATTTTTTATCAATTTCTTCGGCTGAATCGGCAAATACAAAAAAGGAAATGGAGGGATTTATTTTGAATTGAGGGCCGCCATTCAATCCCATGAATTTCATGCCATCTAATTCAAAAATAACTACCATTGAATTTTCAGAAATGATTTTTGAATTTTCGAACACAGAAGAATAATATTGGGCCGCTTCTTTGGCTTTACCATCAAACCACAAACACGGATATAGTTTACCTTTCATTTTTTTCATTTTTTGTATTGTAAAAATAATTGCAAAACGCCTTATAGAAAAGGGAGTATTATGACATTTTTCGAGTTGTTTGCGACATTTAAGGGATTGTTCAGGCTCGCCATCCGCTAACAATTTTTTCGGGGTTTCCACTTGATGCTATGAATCTACAATGATGTAAACTTTGTCTCGCCAACCTTTAACAAATGACTTTTTCCTTTCCAAACAAAAACTCCGGAAGTACCCGCAGGAATAGAAATCACAGCATATAATTTTCCTTGCTTATCAAGGTTATAACTTACGTTAATTTCCCCCTTCGGGTGGGGCATAGAGCCAGATACTTTTGTAAGTGATCCAAGGTTTGGCGCAATTTTTATTTTCTCAAATCCAGGCGCATCGGTATCAATACCCAACACGGTTCTAAAGAATTCTATATTTGGACTGGCGCCCCACGCGTGGCAATCAGACCGTGCAGCATTGATATCGCTTATCTCTGCCCATGTAGTAAGCCCCATTGCAAGGTTCTCTTTCCATATTTGCAACCGATCCAAATACAAATTTCCCAAACCTGTCTTTCGTAAAGCCTGGTTTACATAGTATTGAAAATAAATTGTGGCTTGCGTTAAGGCAGAATCTGCAATCATTTTTTTTGCCAAATTTTTCGCGGCCTCTCCATTAATAATACCGGTTAAAATTGCAAGCGTATTCGTATGTTGCGAGAAATACTTTTTCTCCTTAGTATCCGCAAATAACTGCTTTGTGCTATCCCAATATTTTCGTTTAATCGTCTCAGTTAGTATTGCCGCGCGCTTCTTATATTCATTTGAAAAAACCTTCATACCCAAACTATCTTCCAATTTTACCGCCACCTGGTACGCCCATAATAGTTGAAGATCAAGTGCAGCAGAACTTCCATCGGCACCAAAAGGTGCCATTCCACTTTGCCATCCTTTACCTTCTGCCCAGTCCGTAAATTCCCAGTAAGGAGCATTTTTTAAACTTCCATCCGGTTGCTGGTATTTGCTAAAAAATTGTAATACCTGTCTTTCGCCGGGCAAAAATTGTTTCACAAAAGCAGGATCGTCGCGATACATGTAATAATCACTTAACATACCTATCCACCATAAAGAGAACGGTGGTATCTCCTGTGCATTCGCAGTTGGGTATCGGCTCAGAGTAATGCCTTCGGCCATTCTTGAATAATCTATTTGAGTAATCGCATTACGCATTAACCGGTCATCGCCGGAATTGTACAAAGACACCATTGCTTGTATGCGTGTGTCGCCAACATATTGTAATTGCTCATAGTAAGGGCAATCCATATAAGTCTCCATTGCATCCAGCCGTGCAGTGCGCCACCCGGTTTCAAATATTTTTTTAAGGGTATCATTATCCGTATTAAACTTTGCTTTTAATTCAAAAGGATACCCGGTAAAAACTCCATAGAGGTCATTGATGGTTAAAGGTTCATCACCAGTTTTCAGTTCAAGTTGTAAGTAGCGGTAGGTGCGCCAAGACAATGATGTAAAAATTTGATCGTTACTTCCGTCTGCAATTATTTCATCTTTTATACCAACAAATCTTTTGCCTTCCACTTCATTACGATTGCCTTTTTTATTTTGAGTTTTCCAATCTTTATTGTTTCCTTCATCTATAAACAAGGCTTCTGCATAACCAAGTTTTATGTCAGCATACTTTCCTTTACTAAATTGCAAAACAGGATAAGCATTAGTAAGCACGCCGTGATCTAATAATATTTTTACACTGGTATTGGCAGGTACCGTGAAAGAACCTTTAGCTGAAGGAAATGAAGCGGGCAGGCTGATCCCCGTAACAGTACGAACTTTTTGTAAGCGTTGTTCAATTAATTCCACAGATGGAATAGTCCGCGGCGTAAGCATCCAGCTTAAATCCGTTTGAAGAACACCTTTGGGCAAGCCGCTTACAATTTGCTTCGCCTGCGTCCAGCCGGAGTCATTATATTGAAAATTATCCCATCCGTTGGAGCTTTTTGAATAATCTATTTTTTCACCAGGACCAGCTACGTAATATGTATAAATTAAATCCGGTTGCAATGGGCTGTAACTGCTGTCTGCTTCGCATTTCCAGGAAGTATTTGTATTCACAATTTTTTCTTCACCCGCATCGCCCTGTAAAATAAATCCGGTACGAAACGATATTTGATTCTCTGGTTTGTAATCGCCAAAATTCCAAACAAGAGCCGATATAACGTTGTCGCCTGTACGTAAATATTTTGCTATGTCGACCGTTTCATAATACCAGTGAAAAAGATCGCCGCGTGCCGGGCCTAATGATACCAGTTCACCATTTACATACAACTTATAACGGTTGTCGGCGGAAACGTGGACAACAAAAGAAGACAGTTTTTTATTTAAAGAAAATCTTTTTCTAAAATGATACACCCCAAATTCTTTTGTTGATGAATTGGGCACGGAAATCCAGTAGGCATCCCATCTTTTAGTAAGGATATCATTTGAAATTTTTTGCGCGGAGCCGTACAACGAAAAAATAACGTAGAGTGTAAGAAGCCAAATCTTTTTCATATCAATAAGTTGTGCATGTGAATATATGTAAAAAGTTCTTTTTTCAATTTCAGGTGTAGTAAAGAGAAATGACAATGCGATTATACCGGGCCACAAGCCGAAACGGCTACTTTAATTATAGCCGATCATTTTTATCGCACCAACAATCTTCATTGTTATTATCTTTATTGGCTCAAAACAACTGAATGAAACATTTACTATTTTTCGCGCTACTTCTACCTGTATTCACATCAGCACAAAAACTTCCCTCAATTGCTGAAAAAACAAAAAATATGAAAGAGTATAAAGGCTTTTTCAATTTTTATTGGGATGAAGACAATGGTAAAATATGGCTCGAAATAAAAAAACTCGATACGGAAATTTTGTACCAGCCATCTTTGCCAGCCGGGCTCGGCTCTAATGATATTGGCCTTGACAGAGGTTTAACGGGCAACACAAGTATTGTAAAGTTTGTAAAAATTGGCAGAAAGATTCTAATGGTTCAGCCCAACTACCAATATCGCGCCATTACGAATGATAAAAATGAAAGAAGAGCTGTGGAGCAATCCTTTGCACAATCAACACTTTGGGGCTTTACAGACGAGGCTGAAAATAACAACGCCGTGCTTGTGGATGCCACTGACTTTTTATTAAGCGATGTTATGAAGGTTGCCGAAACCTTAAAAAAAAATAAAGAAGGAAATTATACACTTGACAAATCCCGATCTGCAATCTATTTACCAGCGACAAAAGATTTTCCTCTTAACGCTGAGTTTGAAACAACTGTCACCTTTGTAAATATTGATGGAAGCGCAGGAGCACAAGTGTCTTCGGTTGCTCCATCACCCCAAGCTGTTACATTAAGAACTCACCATTCATTTGTACAGTTGCCTGACAATAATTACAAGCCAAGAATATTTGATCCGCGTTCCAGCTTTGATGATATTTCTTATTTTGATTACAGCACACCTGTATCAGAACCCATTGTAAAATATTTTATTACCAGGCACAGGCTACAAAAAAAAGACCCAGATGCAGCCATGAGTGAACCGGTAAATCCCATCATCTACTATGTTGACAACGGAACGCCTGAGCCCATTCGCAGTGCACTTGTGGAAGGAGCAAGTTGGTGGAACCAGGCCTTCGAAGCAGCAGGATATAAAAATGCATTCCAGGTAAAAATATTACCCGATAGCGCAGACCCTATGGATATACGTTATAACGTTATTAATTGGGTGCATCGTTCTACAAGAGGTTGGAGTTATGGAAATTCAATCGTTGATCCGCGGACAGGTGAAATTATTAAGGGCGTTGTATCGCTCGGCTCTTTGCGTATTCGCCAGGACTATCTAATTGCGACAGGATTATTGGCCCCTTTTGAAAATGGATTGCCCGTTGATGATAAAATGCTGAAGATGTCTTTGGCAAGAATCAGGCAACTGGCAGCTCACGAAGTTGGCCATACACTTGGGCTAATGCATAATTATTCTTCTAGTACGGTTAACCGCTCGAGCGTAATGGATTATCCAAGCCCGTTAGTAAAATTAAACGGATCAGGCGATATTGATTTAAGCAACGCCTATGATAATAAAATTGGCGATTGGGATAAAGTTTCTATCAACTGGGGTTACCGGGATTTCCCCAGTGGCATTGATGAAAATGTAGCGCTAAACCAAATCTTAAATACCGCATTCAAAAAAGGTTTACGCTTCCTGACTGACCAGGACGCAAGGCCCGCAGGAAGCGTAAGTCCTTATGCACAATTGTGGGACAACGGCGCTAACGTTATTGATGGATTAAAAAATGTAATGAAAGTGAGAGCGAAGGCGCTGCAACAGTTTGGTGAAAATAACATACGGCCTGGTATGCCAATGGCTATGCTGGAAGATGTATTAGTACCTGTTTACTTTTACCATCGGTACCAGTTGGAGGCGGTGACTAAAATAATTGGCGGCCTCGATTATAATTATGCGTTGAGAGGTGACGGACAATTTACAACAATGGCAGTTTCAAAAGAAGAACAATCAAAGGCAATAAATTTAATAATAGAATGCCTGGACCCCTCATTTCTTAAGTTGCCAGACTCCATCGTATCCTTAATTCCGCCGAGACCGGCAGGATATATTTCATCCCGCGAATTATTTCATAAAAGAACGGGCCTTGCGTTTGACGCATTGTCTCCGGCAGAAACCGCTGCCGACCTGCCATTGTCATTTTTATTCAACAGCGAAAGAGTAAGCCGGCTGGAACAATATTCAGTAAATGGTGGCTTTACGTTGAACGAAATGTTATCAAGCCTCATCAATATAACGTGGAAGGCTAAACGAAGAATAGGCATGGAAAAACTTATTCAACAGCAAACAGAACAGGTTTTGTTAACCTACCTGCTTGCTTTAAGCATTGATAATAAAGCATCTTTCCAGGCAAGGGCTGATGACAGAAAGGCATTGACTGATCTACAAAAATGGATTGAATCACAACAAAAAATAACCAAAGATGCATCTTATAATGCACACCTGGCGCTGGCTATTGACCGGATGAAAAAACCTGAAGATGCCAAGCCAACGCTTCACGAAGAAATACCACCAGGTTCGCCTATTGGCAGCGATTTTGAGCAATAAGCATTTCATAAAAAACGCAACCTTTCTAAGCGCGCCCTGTCAACTTGCAACTGATAATTATTTCTATTAAATTTATTTTGAAAAATTATGAGTTCAAAAGGAAACGATATAAAATCAAAATCATTAAAATCAGCATCTTTTTTTATATGGCTAATATTTATTTGCTTTTCCTGCGCGCCAAAAATCATCCGGTTTGATGCAACACCACTTACAATTTCGAAAGACGATTCAGTGTTCGTAACCTGGAAAGTAAAAGGCAAACCGGTTTTGATTCAGCACGATAAAATGCCTGCGGAATCTTCAAACGCACCGGGCATGTATTTTAAAGAATTCACACTTGTTGTTCAAAAAAATAAAAAAGAGGTTAAAAGGAAAAAGCAAATAACAGTTTTACCTGGAGAAAGTAAAGATGTAATTATTTTCAATACCATTTTAAATGGAGACACACTCATTGCAAAAGGCATTAGCAACCCGGAATTATGGAATAATAAATTTCAGATTTTGTCAGTCGCCTCTGCGTCTGGAAGGCCAATATTTGCAATGCATGAAAATAAAAATGCGGTATTAAATGCATCAGGAATATTTTCAAAAGCTTTTGAAGGAACTCCCGTTGGGGGTTATTGGGAATTAAAATCTTTACTTACTGCTCAAGAGAAAAAAGATATGTCGTTAGCTCCGGCAACTCTAAGAATAAATATTACCATTCAATATAAATCTCAGTAAAAATGGCAAATATGCTCGACGAAGTACAAACTATAATTTTAGTTATGTTTGAGAACCGATCATTTGATCATATGCTTGGGCACCTGACATTGGATGACCCATCTTCACAAATAAACGGGCTAAAATTTCCCTTAACTAATTATTCAAATAATTACCTGGGCCATTTATATCCTCCATTTCAATTAGATAATGATAGCGATTTAGAATCTGATTTACCTCATGAATTTGATTACGTTCAATCACAACTTGCAAAAAGCCCGGTGAATGGTAAATTTCAAATGTCGGGTTTTGTGGAAGCTTATGCAACATTCCGAAAACTCAATCCAAATCCCCAGTGTGATCCCATGGGGTTTTATAATTCGCACCAAGTTCCTATCACAGATTTTCTTGCAAAAAATTTCTGCACCTGTGATCATTGGCATGCTCCGTTACCCACTAGCACGCAACCAAATCGTACAATGGCCTTCTGCGGCGATTCCAAAATATACGATACGGCTACGCGGTTGATACCAATTAATAATAGCTTGTTTGACTGGATGAATCGGGCTGGCATAAGGTGGCGGGTATATCATGATGGCCTTTCATTTTTTGTTTTATACAGAAGTTTATGGAAATATGTTCTTGGAAATAATTTCAGGCGATACAGTCATTTCGCGAGTGATTTATTACAAGACCCAGGTGCTAATGATCCGCAGGTTATTCTTGTTGAGCCCACCTACGGGGATGGACCTCAGTTAGGATCAAATCATCCCAATGATAATCATCCACCGCTGGCGATAGGCTGGGGAGAAGATTTTTTGCGAAGAACTTATGAAGCCGTAACCGCTAACAAAAAAAGATATGGAAAAACTGTAATGATTGTATATTATGATGAACATGGTGGATTTTATGATCATGTGCCGCCGCCTCTTGTAAATTATACCTGTCCTTCCTCTCCCTCTTTTACTTTTGAAAGCCTGGGGCCAAGAATACCGGCGATGATCGTTTCCCCTTTTGTTAAACAATCTTCCTGCTGCAGCTCAATATTTGATCACACTTCTGTTTTGCAACTGCTCGCAGAAAAATTTACTCCTGGTAAACCTTACAATGAAACAGTGCATAACCGCAGCATTCAAAATCCAGGGGTAGAAAGTATTTCAACTGCACTAAATAATAATTCTTATTGGGAACCACCAACGTCCCCTGCGCAAAGCATTGCGGTAAAATCTGCATTGGGCCTTTCCATTAACGTAACCGACGACAGGCCTATGGCTCAATCTTTTGAGTATGCGATGAAACAAATGTTAGCGAGTAAGCCAGCCTTAACCAATAAAAAATATCCTGAAATTATTGAATGGCAAAATGCGGTTAACAACAGAAGAATTTAGAAAAAAAATTACTTTCATTATTAATTCTAACCATTACATGATCTTCAATTTGCGTTTTGGCTTGCACGTTAGTAAAGTCATAATCACAAATTACAAGCCTGTTAAAAGCGCAAGTAGCGGCATTATTTTGATAGCCCTTTTGGAAAATGACAAGTTAGATGTTTTTTTAGCATCAATTTCAATCAATTGAAATCCGTTCAACTTTAGTGAATTTTCTTTCTTCTTTCCATTAATTCCCTCCAGGTAGTAACAATAATCTGGTTATCTTTTAATGCTTTTTTAAAAGCCGGATTTAGCATAACCAACAGGTCCGCCTTTCTTAATGGGCCGGTGTCAGAAATATATTTAAAAGTTTCCGATGGGTCGGTACAATGCATGATCATCATTGTAACGCCAGGCTGCAATAATTTTAGTGCCGCAATATATTTTTCAGTTTTAAAGTCACGCAATTTATTGTCGTCATGAGCAATACTATCAGGTATTGTCCAATCGTAGCTGAAATTATGCAAGTCATCCAAAACAGGTAACCCCGCATTCCATAGCGTATCACCCAAACTGCGCAACTGATTAATGAATGGGTCAGGCATATGGGATTCCTGCTGAATTAAAACATCGCGTCCGCCCGGCAACATAACCGGTATGTGATTTTCTATTCCGACTTTCATATATCTTAATAAAAATGCCGGCGATGCGAACAGCGTACCCATGTGGGAATCCAGGTGCGTTGGCTCAAAGCCCATTGACCGCGCTCTGTCTAACTGCGCCCTGATTTCCCTTTCTACTTCATCTGCTGAAGCATGCTGTACCACTTCAGGAACGGATGGCCATAAATCACCTTCACTATCTGTAAGGCCCGGAACTGAAGAACGTCCCGCAACCGGTGCCCACCTGTAATCTTTCCATTCTGAAGTTAAGGTAAGATGAAGGCCTGCATCGATATCAGGGTGAAGTTTTAGAAAATGGACGAACCCCGGAACCCACGCACAAGGCATCATCACGCTGGTCGAGTTGGCGGCACCGTTAGTAATCGCTTCTATCACCCCTTCATTGGAATCGTAACTCATTCCGGCGTCATCCACATGCAGAATCAAAACCTTAGCGCCTTTGGGATAACCCAATCTTTCAGCATAGGTAGGTTTTTTTGTTTGTGCAGCAACAATATTATTCCCTATTATAATTGCAACTAATAAAATAAATTTTGAGAGATTCATATCATAGCATTTTGAAAAATTATAAAAAATTACCAACGATAAGCAGCTTTAAATATAATTTTATTTTTTGTGAATAATTTGCTGATCGGCAAAACTCAGAAATCGCGTAATGAAATTCATCACCATCATTTTTTGTTTGTTACCTGCAAGGATATCAATGATTATAATAATGCACATAAGCCTCTCAGGACTAAAGAAAATATAGCAATTTTGTTAACGAGCAACATTGGCTAAATATTAATGATTTTTTTGCATTTTACATGATTGCTTAAAATTATAATAGTACTAAAAATCCAAAAGAAAAAGAATTACATGTAACCAATTTTTTTTTGCAAAAAAATTACAACCATCTCTTTTTCTTAAACCAAAAATAGATGATGACCGTAACCAAAGCCATAAAAATCATCACCGCGGGATAACCCCATTTCTTATCCAACTCAGGCATAAATTTAAAGTTCATTCCATAAATGCCAACAATAAAAGTGAGTGGCATAAAAAATACTGAAAACACAGTAAGCACGCGCATTACCTCATTAGTACGCCTGGCTGAAAATGACATACTTAAGTTCATGAGGTTATTCACATCATCCAACAATTGATTAAATAATGTAAGCATTTTTAAATATTGATCATGCATATCCTGCACCACCGGCCTTTCTGCTTTCAAAGGCACCTGGTGATTAATTGGTTCGGCCATCAGCAGGAGCACTTTGTGGGCAACCGAGGCTTCGTGCTTAATTAAATACAACGCCTGCACCTGGTCTGCATTTGTTTTTTGCATCATAATTTCTGATTCATAAGAATCAACTTTATCCGATAGTGATTGTGCCGGATCATCAAAAGTTTCGAGCGCATACCAAATTAGTTTCACCACCAATTCTGTTATGGAGGAACACTTTTTTAGTTCAATATATTTTTTGCGTATATCATCGAGAAAAGGAATTTGCTCCTTATGAATTGTTATGATAAACTTTTCATTATAGAAGATGGCAATTTTATTAGTGAGCTCCTGGATAGTTGGAATAGGCTTGTCAGCTTCCGGCGCATAAAACCTCAGTATTAAAAAATGCACATCATCAACCAATTCATATTTGGGCAAATGCTCTGGCTGTAAGCAATCGCGAACAATATGTTCATCTAAATGAAATTCCTTGCTTATTTCGTCCATCTCTTCTTTTGAGGGATTCAAAATATCCGTCCAAAGAGCCTTGTCACAAACCGGGTATTCATTTCTGATCATTTATAATAGTTATACAACAAATGTAAAATGAATTTTTATGAAAAATGTTTAGCTGTTTTTTGTAAAAAATAAAGAAAGCAAATAGCGAACGTAAGGTCAATTTTCACTTTTATCCGGTCATGTTCTCCATTTTTTATCTTCTTCCAGGCTTTCCTTAACGCGAAACAAAGTGATTTTGCGAATCAACGATAAAGGCAACGGTTTTTCCAATGGAAATTGAATAGAGCCTTTTGCAGTTGCATATTTAGAAAGGCTTTTCTCAAATGCTGCGACGGCAGAAGGTGTGGGATAAAAGCCAATGTGGTGGCTGAACCCGGCAAAGGTCACCAATATTCGTTTGTAAAAAAATGCAGGCATCCCCCATTTCAAACCTTCTTTTGCATCCGGTACCGCATCTTTTATGCAAGCATAAATTTCATATAATTTTGCCCTCGATTGCTCGGGTGCTGATTCAATATATTCAATAATATTCGTTGGTTTTACATCCCTCATGGTCGTCTTTATTGTTCGATACAAAACATTTGCACCGCAACACAATTCTTAAATTTAATTATTTGGTGCGTGTAAAAGAAGTTCACCGGCAAAAAAATATGCGTAAATAAAAAGCAAATCGTTAAATAATATATTTTAATAAAATTAGCAGCTCATCCCTTTCCTTTTTTCCCACTTATATTATATAATTTTAGACCTGAAAAGACAGATTACCAAAAAGATTTTTAATATATTTAAAGGAAAATAAGGGCAAGTGAAATGGTAGACCTTGAAAAAGAAATAGCTGAATTTAAGGAATTACAAAAGCAGTTCTCCTGGCAATATGAGTCTGCGTTTCCCAACAGGCTGGCGGCAAAAACGGTTGTAATTGTGCCGAGCCTAACGCTTGATACAGAAATGTTATCAAAGGTTGACGGAGTAATTCATTACGAAGAAAGATTGCTTTGCCTGCTCATGCTGTTGCGTATGCCAAATACCCATGTGGTTTATGTTACCAGCATGCCGGTACACAATATCATCATGGATTATTACCTGCATTTGTTGCCCGGTATCACCAACTACCACGCACGGCAGCGATTGACAACATTAAGTTGCTTTGATGCATCCAATAAATCGCTCACTCAAAAAGTATTGGACCGCCCAAGATTAATTGAAAGAATAAGAAAAAGCATTCCGCCGGGACATGTTGCTCATCTCGCTTGTTTTAATGTAACCGATGCAGAGCGCACGCTTGCAGTTAAACTTAAAATGCCCATCTTCGGTTGTGACCCTGACCTTTGTTATCTTGGAACAAAAGCATTCAGCCGAAAAATATTTAAAGAATGTAATGTGCAAACGCCTGAAGGCTTTGAAGATTGTAAATCGGAAGATGATATCATTAACTCACTATTTAAATTAAAAACAACCTTTCCCGAATTAAATAAAGCTGTAGTAAAACTTAATGATGGTTTTTCAGGCGAAGGCAATGCTATTTTTTCATTTGATGGTGCGCCGGTAAATGAATATTTGCAACGCTGGATAAGCGAAGTACTTCCCCAACGCTTGCAAATTGTTGCGCATGATTTGATTTATGGAACTTATTTGAAAAAATTTTGTAGCATGGGTGGCGTTGTAGAAGTTTTTATAGATGGCGAACAGAAAACATTTCCCTCGGTACAATGCCGCATTACTCCGCCGGGCGAAATGGAAATAGTTTCTACGCATGACCAGGTAATTGGCGGCCCGATAGGACAAGTTTTTATTGGCGCACATTTTCCGGCTAACATTGAATATTCAATTACGCTGGGATCGATTGCAAAATGTATTACTAAAAAACTAAAAAGCCACGGCGTACTTGGCAGATTTTCCATTGACTTTATTTCAACAAAAGAAAACAATGAATGGAAGCATTACGCTATCGAAATTAACCTGCGCAAAGGAGGTACTACGCATCCTTATCTCATGTTGCAATATTTAACGGATGGAGAATATGATGAGGCCACGGGTATTTATCTTACTGCCACCGGTCAACCGCGTTATTACTTTTTTTCTGATAATTTAAAGAGTGACGATTATAAAGGACTCACGCCGCACGACCTTATTGAAATAGCTACGGAAAACGAAATTTTATATAATGGCAGCACGCAACAAGGAGTAATGTTTCACATGATCGGCGCTTTATCGCAATATGGAAAACTTGGAATTTTGTGTATTGGTGCCAATACTGAAACAACAACTGTATTATATAACAGAACAATAGAAGTATTAAACAGGGAAAAGCACTCATAAATATTTTTTCAAACACTGCGCTTTTCCACGTGTAGCCAACTCAAACTTTTTGGTCATGTTTTTGTAGTTGATAAAACTGTTTACAGGTAATTTCTAATTTTTAACACTTACAATCAAAAGTAATTTTTTTAGTAATTTTTTTGGTTTACTGCCTGAAATGAATTCAAGTATTGAGACCTCAAAAAAAGTTGATCAAAATTTTTAGAAAATTTGCAAAATATTATGGCGCATTCCTCCTCATTACCTATAAATGTTACTAAAGTAAATGGAGATAGTTTTGAGCCTACCTCCGATATGCTGGCCGTAGAAGAGCCGCTTGAAATTCGTATTGTTTTTGGAGCTGAATCTGATAGAAAACAAAAAAGTATTTCTATAACAATGCGCACGCCCGGCAATGACTTTGAGTTGGCTGCTGGCTTTTTATTCACAGAAGGAATTATTGTAAATGCTGACGACATACAATCAATCAAACATTGCAATGGGCTTAATGAAAATATTGTTAAGGTAGAATTGAAAAATGATATGCCTGTTCAATTAAAAAACCTTGAGCGTAATTTTTATACTTCTTCCAGTTGCGGTGTGTGCGGTAAATCTTCAATTGAAGCAGTGAAAACTGTTTGCCGGCTTGAAAAAATCGATGATGATGAATTATCTTTTTCTTCAGAAATACTTTTTGGATTACCGGAAACTTTACGAAACAGTCAGGATATTTTTGATTTTACAGGTGGCTTGCACGGCTGCGGTATTTTTGATTCATCTGGTAGACTGATACTGGCAAGGGAAGATGTCGGAAGGCACAATGCGCTGGATAAATTGATTGGTGCATCTCTACATCAATCTTCGTTTTTATTAAATAAATACATTTTATTATTAAGTGGAAGAGCGAGTTTCGAGCTGGTGCAAAAAGCTTGGATGGCGAATATTAAAGTGATCGCGGCAATAGGCGCGCCCTCAAGCCTGGCGGTGCAAATGGCTGAAGAATGTGGAATAACGCTCATTGGTTTTTTAAGAAATAGAAAATTTAATATTTATTCGGGAGCACATAGAATAATTACAACTTATGAAAATTCGAATCAAAGGAAACACGTTGCGTTTCCGGCTAACTAAATCAGAAGTAATTTTATTAGCTAAAAGTGGATACATTGAAGAAAAAACTGCGTTTGAAAGCAATACTTTAAAATATATTGTGACAAGCACTGATGCATCAACAATGTCCATTGATTTTATTAATGGAAATATTACATTGCTAGTTCCACAAAATTTATTGCAGCAATGGGCGCATGATAATACCGTTAGTCTCAATCAAAATATGCAAACAATTAATAAAGGCTCATTAGATATCTTATTAGAAAAAGACTTTAAATGTATTGATGCTTCGCCTGCGGAAGATCAATCAGATTATTTTGAAAACCCCGCTAAATCCTGTTGATATGGAAAAGATAAAAAACGAAAAAACACAATCAGAAAATCCAGAAGATTTTACGGGCGACATAAAAATAAAAAAACCATATACGGTGGCCGCCGGTGTAGAGGCAGTATATCAAAGCGGCCGGCAGGTTTTTGAAGAAGCGGGCGTTGGGCGCGGCATGAAAGCGTTACTTGCATTGAATCAAAAGTTAGGTTTCGATTGCCCTTCGTGTGCGTGGCCCGACCCTGATGATGACCGATCTAAAATTGCAGAATATTGTGAGAATGGCGCGAAGGCTGTGGCTGATGAAGCTACCACAAAAAGCCTTCGGCCCGATTTTTTTGCGGCTCATTCTGTGGTTGAATTATCTGAATTAGATGATTATCATATTGGTAAAAACGGCCGCGTGGCACAGCCAATGTACCTTCCCGAAAATGCAACACATTATCAACCGATTTCCTGGAATGATGTCTTTACTTTAATAGGTGATCATTTGAATAAATTAGAAAGTCCAAACGAAGCAGTGTTTTACACCTCGGGACGCACCAGTAATGAAACCGCTTTTTTGTACCAAATTTTTGCCAGGGAGTTTGGCACTAATAATTTACCCGACTGCTCAAATATGTGTCATGAGTCTACCAGCTCAGCCTTAGGAGAAGTGCTGGGAATTGGAAAAGGTTCCGTAAAGCTGGAAGATTTTTATGAAGCCGAAGTAATTATAATCGTGGGCCAAAACCCGGGAACCAATCATCCGCGAATGCTTACTGCGCTACAAAAAGGACGGACTAACGGTGCAACAATTGTATCGATAAACCCATTGCATGAAACAGGATTGCTGGGTTTTAGCAATCCACAAAAAGTAAAAGGTGTATTGGGAATTGATACAAAACTTACAGATATATTTTTACAGGTAAAACTGAATGGAGACCAGGCATTATTTAAAGCCATCCAATATATTTTGTTACAGGAAGAAGACAAGGATCCTGGCAAAATTTTCGATCATGAATTTATAAATGAACATGCTTCAGGTTATGAAGCATGTATCTCACAGTTACGGCTAAACGATATTAATTATCTTTTAAATATTGCAGGTGTTTCTTTAGAAGAAGTAAAAAAGTTAACGGATGTTTTAAAGCAAAAAAGCAAGATCATTATTTGCTGGGCCATGGGGATTACCCAGCATAAAAATGCCGTTGACACCATAAAAGAAATTGTGAATCTCTTGCTTTTGAAAGGCAGTATTGGAAAGCCGGGAGCCGGCACCTGCCCGGTTCGCGGACACAGCAATGTTCAGGGCGATCGTACGGTAGGCATTTTTGATAAACCAAAAGATGAACTGCTTGATAAGATTAAAGAAGTTTATGGATTTGAGCCGCCACGGGAAAACGGGTATGATGTGATAAAATCAATATATGCCATGCACGAAGGAAAGGCAAAAGTATTTTTCGCCATGGGCGGAAATTTTTTATCGGCAACACCGGATACTAATTTCACTGCAGAAGCTTTGAGAAAATGTGATCTTACTGTGCATGTTTCTACAAAGCTCAACCGCAGCCATTTTGTACATGGTAAAGAAGCGCTGATCTTGCCTTGTCTTAGTCGTTCGGATAAAGATGAACATGATGACATTACACAATTTGTATCCTGCGAAAATTCCACAGGCGTTGTGCAAATGTCGAAAGGTATATTAAAGCCTGTATCCGATGATTTATTAAGTGAGCCAGTTATTATTTGCAAGCTAGCAAAAGCGACTTTGGGTAAGCGTTCTGTTGTTGATTGGGATAAGTATGAAAAAAATTATGATTACATCCGCGAAGACATTGAAAAAGTTATTAGTGGATTTAAAAATTATAATGAGCGCGTGAGGCATAAGGGAGGATTTTATTTGCCCAATGGTAACCGCGTGAGAGAGTTTGATACCAAGGATAAAAAAGCAAATTTTTCCGTAACAAATCTTTATGTACCGGTAATGTCTGAAGATGAATTGATGATGATGACTATTAGAAGCCATGACCAGTTTAATACTACAATCTACGGAATGGATGATCGTTACCGCGGGGTGTATAATGAGAGACGGGTAGTTTTTATGAATACAAAAGATATTGCCCGGGCTAATTTAAAAGCCGGCGATGCTGTTGATCTATACAATTCCTCAGGAGACACGGAGCGGGTAGCGCGCAAGTTTCTTATTGTTGATTATGATATCCCTGAAAGGTGTATTGCAACTTATTTTCCCGAAACAAATGTGCTGGTTCCCATAAAAAGTGTGGCAGATGTAAGCAATCAGCCCGCATCAAAATCAGTGTTGGTAAAAATTAGGAAACACCATGAAATTAAAGAACAATAAAGTTGGTTTAAAACAATTATTTCTACTCAATGTAAAAATTATTCAAAATAAATGCCCTTTCATTCAAAAGATATAAGCTTCTTTTAAAAATATAACGGTTAAGTATAAACGTAGTAACAATATGGAATTTTCTTGCACACATCTGAATAATTTTAAACAATTCCGGAGGCGTTTGTGTTTCATCAAAACAGTTGAATTAATTTGCATTAAAAAGTAATCACTTTAAAATAAATAATTAACCATAGCATGAATAATTTAAATAATAAAGTTGCTTACATAACCGGCGGCTCAAAAGGTATAGGATATGGCGTTGCAAAAGTTTTGCTTGATAACGGAATGAAAGTAGCCATCACCAGCCGTAGTTTATCCGCAGCCCGCGTAGCAGCAGAATCCCTAAGCCATGATGCTTCTAAAATATTGGCTCTTGAATCAGATGTAAGTTCCCTTGCTTCTGAAATTAGCGCTGTTACCAAGGCCATAACACATTTTGGAAAAATTGATGTACTCATCGCCAATGCTGGTGTCGGGCATTTCGCTTCGATTGAAGACCTTACAGAAGAACTTTGGAAAACTACAATTGATACTAATCTTACAGGGGTTTTTAATAGCGTCAAGGCTTCCCTGGATGCTCTTAAAAAAAGTGAGGGTTATATTATTACAATTGCCAGCCTCGCCGGAACCAATTTTTTTGCAAAAGGTTCAGCGTATAATGCCAGCAAATTTGGATTGGTTGGTTTTACACAATCGATCATGCTTGACCTTCGCCAGCACGGAATAAAAGTATCTACTATTATGCCCGGGTCGGT
This sequence comes from Chitinophagales bacterium, assembly GCA_038245055.1. GTDB lineage: Bacteria > Bacteroidota > Bacteroidia > Chitinophagales > Chitinophagaceae > Ginsengibacter. The sequence continues at coordinate 26,039 of JBBRSV010000021.1, forward strand.
TGCTACAAATTTTGATGATCATATTGTATCAGATTCCGACAAATGGAAAATTCAACCGGAAGACATTGGCGAAATGGTAGCGAACCTTTTAAAGATGAATCCGCGTACATTACCAAGTAAAATTGAAGTAAGGCCTTCTAAACCCGGCAAGTCATAAATATTTTTTGTCGAATATCACTTCGGGATATCTATAACAAAATCATATCCCAAATCTCTTCCACACTTTGTTGAACATAAAAGCTTTTTTTCGCCGAAGGACGGCTAAAATTTATTAATGATTTACACTTTTCTACCGTACGATCAGGAAAAATCGTTTCAATAATGTTGGAGTTTATTAATAATTCAACATCATCCTTTTGCTTTACTTTGATAAATTGCGCCATAACATTTATTTGAATTTGCGCTAAAATACCTCATCTAAAATTGTCGTAAGATTTCAAGCCTCCAGAGCCCCAAAACTTAATCCAGGATTTCACTTGTTTCTGAGAAATAACTCAAGATAAATTGCCTTTCATGCGCTACAATGTCCAATCTACGGCATGAGGGTTAAAGCCTTTCCCAATTGCGTATCACCTGTTGTTTGAAAAGCATTTAAATTAAACGGAACATTATAATCCGGCGGAAATCCCTTGCCTTCGTAAATATTAGGGAAAGGGCTTATTTAAGTGATCTTTTTTCAATTAAAAAAAATTGCCGCATTCCAGGAAATTGATTTTCCTTTATACTTAATAATTATAAAATGAAATACTTCCTGTTTATTCTCCTGATTTTCGTCATTAGCTTATCGAATTCAGAAAAAATATACGGGCAAAAGGCCCCGCAGGTTGCCTTGTTTAATGGAAAAAGTTTAGATGGATGGGACTCATATATTGGGCCGCCTTTAGATGATGCCGGTAAAAAAATAAGTGAAATACCAATCGGCTTAAACGTCGATCCAAATCATGTATTCACTATTGTAAATATTGACGGACAAAATGCGATTCGCATTTCTGGCCAGAATTGGGGAGCGATCTCCACAAAACAAGCGTACGCAGATTTTCACCTTCGTTTAATGTTTAAATGGGGAGCGCTTATATGGGGCCAAAAGAAAGGAAGAAAAAAAGATAGCGGGGTGCTTTATTTTTCCGTGGGAGAAAATGGAGCGGATTATGGCGCATGGATGCGCTCCCAGGAATTTCAAATTGAAGAGGGAAACTGTGGAGATTATTGGGGCGTAGCCGGAGCCATGGAAGATGTACCGGTGGTAAAAAAATCAGATAGTGAATATGTATATAATCCCAACGGAGAAATGAAAACTTTTAGCGCCGTTAGTAAAACTGGCCGCCATTGCATTAAACAGGGCGATGCAGAGAACGCGACAGGCGAATGGAACACGCTGGATTTATATTGCCATGGTGATACAAGTGTTCATATTATCAATGGAAAAGTGATGATGGTTTTGTACCATTCAAGTCAACTGGAAAGCGGCCACGCTATACCGTTAGTTAAGGGGAAAATTCAACTTCAATCCGAAGGTGCAGAAATTTTTTATAAAAATATAACAGTTGCACAACTTGATAAGATACCCGCAGAATTTTTGAAATAATATTCAACATTTACTTTGGTACGGAATATTTACTTAATTCATGGCCTTTATACATTCGGACAATAACTGTGAAAGTTTCTCATCGGCCTTGCCTGCAATTGCTATTATTTCAGCGATATTCACAGGTTTTAAATTTGCAGGATCACATTCATCCGTAACAACTGAAATGGCTGCGCAGGGTAGGTTTAAATGATTGGCGGCAATCACTTCAGGCACCGTTGACATACCAACAAGATCAGCGCCTATTATCTTTAAATAACGATACTCTGCTTTTGTTTCAAGGTTTGGCCCCTTAACAGCAGCGTAAACTCCTTTCTTTAATATAATGTTTAACTCACCTGCTTTTTGTTGAAGCAAATTTCTCAGCGCATGATCATAAGGCTCGCTCATATCAGGAAAACGGGGACCTAGTTCTTCCAGGTTTTTGCCCATTAAAGGGTTGCCTGCTTGCAAATTAATATGATCATCAATTAGTACAAGGTCGGCCTTTTTAAAATCAAGATTTATACCGCCCGCAGCATTGGACAAAAAAAGTTGTTTGACACCTAAAACCTTCATAACCCTTATCGGGAAAACAATTTGTTGCATGGTATATCCTTCATAAGCATGAAAGCGTCCCTGCATTATTAACACGTTTTTGTTTGCTATTGAGCCATAAATAAGGTAGCCTTTATGGAACTCAACTGTTGACAAAGGAAAGCCCGGAATTTCAGAATAAGGTATTGTTTGCTTTACCTCAACGTGATTTAGAAACTGGTGCAGTCCTGTTCCTAACACGATACCTACTTCAGCACCAGTTATTCCTTTATCTGAAAGAAATTTTGCTGTCTCCTTAATTTGAATAATCTCCTCCATTAAACTATTTTTTTAAAATAAATTGATTTACAAGTAAATAAATTAATTGAGCTACGCTTCTTTCAAATAGATGTTGATTTGTATAAATGTCAAGATCCTTTGAAAGCATTTTAATGAAAGCGAATTTTTTATAAAACAATGTTTTGTACAATCTCATTTTTAAAAGGATAATCTGTATTGAAATGAAGTCCGCGGCTTTCATGACGCAGTTGCGCTTCTTTTACAATTAAATAGCCAACCGTTATAAGGTTTCGTAATTCACAAAGTTGTGGCGAAACAGACGTTGATTGGTAAAGCTCCTCCGTTTCTTCATGCAGCAGATCGAGGCGCTTCATAGCTCTTTCAAGCCTTGTATTTGTTCTTACAATTCCTACATAATCCGTCATTACTAATTGCAATTCTTTCAGGCTTTGCGTTATAAGAATCATTTCTTTGGGCGCCGTTGTTCCTTTTGCATCCCAATCAGGAATGGCTTCATTAAATTTAAGAAGTGTAATTTTTTCGACTGCATCCAAATAACAACGATGCGCAAACACCATTGCTTCTAAAAGTGAATTGCTCGCAAGGCGATTAGCGCCATGAAGGCCCGTGCTCGCGCATTCGCCACAGGCATATAAATTTCTTATTGATGATCTTCCCCATTCATCCGTTTTAATGCCGCCGCAACTATAATGCGCAGCCGGAGCTACAGGAATAAATTGTTTGGATACATCAATTCCAATAGATAAACATTTTTCAGTAATGTTTGGAAAATGGTGATGAAATTTTTCCATATCCATTTTGGTGCAATCAAGAAAAACATGTTCGGTTCCATTAATTTTCATCTCACTATCTATTGCACGGGCAACAATATCACGCGGAGCAAGGTCTTTTCTTTCATCATATTTTGACATGAACGCTTCACCGTCGAGGTTACGCAAAATACCTCCGTCGCCACGAACAGCTTCAGTAATTAAAAATGCCTGGCCACTAACGCCTGCTTCATATAAAGCCGTGGGATGAAATTGTATAAACTCCATATTTTCAATCCGACCCTTTGCACGGTACATCATTGCCACTCCATCGCCAGTCGCTATAGATGGATTTGTTGTGGTTCGATACACCTGCCCGTTACCACCGGTAGCGAATAAGGTTATCTTAGAAATAATTTTTTCAATTTTATTTGTTTTCTGATTGAGCACATACACGCCAAAACATTCAATGTTTTGTGTTGACTTGGTAACCAAAAAACCTAAGTGATGCTGCGTGATAATATCCACTACAAAACAGTGGCTTATTAAATTAATATTTGGCTTTGAAGCGACGGCACTTAGTAACGTATCTTCTATTTCTTTACCGGTTACATCTTTATGGTGAAGTATTCTAAATTCACTATGCCCACCTTCTTTCCCTAATGCATATTCGCCGGAATTTTCTTTATCGAAATGCGCACCCCATTCTATAATTTCTTTAATTCTTTCCACGCCTTCTTTTACCACGATCTCCACTACTTTAGGATCGCACAATCCATCGCCGGCGATTAATGTATCCTCAATATGTTTTTCAAAACTATCATTATCAAAATCGGTAACACCGGCCACGCCACCCTGCGCATATTTTGTGTTCGTCTCATCGCTTGTAGTTTTAGTAATTACTGTAATCGCTTTATCCGGGCAATCACGCGCAACCTTTAGGGCATAAGTGAGCCCTGCGATCCCACTTCCAATCACCAAAAAATCTGTTTTCATTTTACAAGTTTAAGCTGTTTTTCAAACTAAAAATTAAAACCTCCTAATTTTTCGAAAATCAGGAGGTTTTAGAATTGAATGCTTTCATCATGCATGAACCAGCGGAGGCGCAACCCATGCTTCACTTTCTTTTAAGAGATTAATAAGCTCGTCAACAGCTATATTTTCAGGAACTGATTTTTTTATAACTTCTTTGCCTTTATACAAAGTTATCTTTCCCGGCCCGCTTCCCACGTATCCAAAATCGGCGTCCGCCATCTCACCAGGGCCATTCACAATGCATCCCATAATGGCAATTTTCACGCCTTTTAAATGATTTGTAACCGCCCGGATTTTTGCAGTGGTTTCCTGTAGATCGAATAAAGTTCTTCCGCAACTTGGACAGCTGATATATTCTGTTTTTGATATCCTGGACCGTGTTGCCTGTAAAATCCCAAAGGCAATCGAATTCATCAATTTATAATCAGGAATTTTATTGGTATCATTATAATGGTAACCTAAACAAATACCGTTACCAAACCCATCAAGAAGCAAAGCGCCTGTTTCTATTGAAAAATGAATAAGACTTTCGTCCATCGTATTATCATTACTGTCACAAATCATTATCACCGGATTTTTAATATCATTTTCTTCAAGTTCAATGAACATTCTTCTGATGCTTTGCATTGCATTTTTATTAGAACTGCTTAAGCAAATAACGGCAGTTGCATCCTCTTTTATTTTCTCAAAAAATACTTCTTTATCGAGTAAAGGAGCGCCTTCCGAATAACAATCAAGCATTACAAAATTTATAGCTTTTGATTTTTTAATTGACTCATCTGAATATTTTTCTGCATCAAAAATCGGGAAGGTTTTTTCCTGGTCCGGTGCCTGTAGCCAGGTTGCATGATCGTTAATAATTTTCAATGTGCCGGGTAACGCAAAATCAACATTCATATCTCCGCAATAAATATAATCAGCGGCCATATCACCGATATTCCATTTATCAGTTGGCGCGTTATATTTATATCCTATCGCTTCAAGATCACCAGATGTTATATTATGTTTTTTGCTGAAGTCTGCTATAATTACAGGAACATGCTTTCCACCAATATTTTGTATTTCAAAGGATTGCCTCTTTACATTTTGCGCAAGTAAAGGCAATGAAGTTTTTTCTATTTGAGGAACTGAAATGCTCTTTATATCAACATATCTTTTTACAATGTCCTTGCAAACCGGTATTTCAAATTCCGGATCTTCCGTTAATGAAACGCGGATGGTATCACCTATTCCATCTTCCAATAAAGTGCCAATGCCAATTGCAGATTTTATTCTTCCATCTTCTCCATCACCAGCCTCCGTAACTCCAAGATGAAGCGGATAACAATGGCCCAACTCGGCATACATATTTTCAATAAGCAACCTGTAAGCCTGCACCATCACCTGCGGATTACTACTCTTCATACTCAATACAATATTGTAATAGTTTTCACTTTCAGCAATTCTCAAAAATTCCATCGCGCTTTCAACCATTCCAATTGGAGTATCTCCATAGCGGCTCATAATACGGTCGCTTAACGATCCGTGATTAGTACCGATACGCATTGCCGTTCCGTATTCTTTACAAATTTTTACAAGAGGTGTAAAGCGGTTTCTTATGCGGTCTATTTCTTCTTTGTAATCCGCATCAGAATATTCAATGAGTTCAAACTTCTTTTTATCAACATAATTGCCGGGGTTTACCCGTACTTTTTCCACAATGCGTGCAGCGATTTCTGCAGCATTTGGTGTAAAGTGAATATCAGCAACTAACGGTGTATCGTAACCGCGTTTTCTCAATTCATTTTTTATATTCAATAAATTTTCAGCTTCATTTTTAGATGGAGCGGTAATGCGCACTAATTCTGCGCCCGCCTCAATACAACGAATACTTTGCTCAACTGTAGCTATCGTATCCATCGTATCCGTCGTAGTCATAGTTTGAATGCGGATAGGATGAAAATTTCCTAATAGCAAGTGGCCCACTTTTACTTCCAGTGTAGCAAGCCTTTTATAATGTGTAAGAGAGTCGGCATATAGCTCCATAAAATAATAATAAATTGGGCTACAAAAATACGATTAAACGGGCTAAGCACTTACCAGTCTTTTTCCGGTTTATCGGCTGATGCAGCGCCTTTGATTTTATGCAATTTATCCTGCAGCGCTTTTTCATTTTCCAACAATGATTTTAATCTTTCGTCCGCTTCCTGCTTAGTTAATTTTGAAGGCGTAGGCTTAGGCTGCTGGTTTTGCTTTTGCTGGTCTTGCTTATTTTGCTGATCCTGCTTTTTTTGATCTTTTTTTGGCGGCGGCTTTTTGTTCTTGTCATTTTTTTGTTGCTGCTGTTGTTGTTTTTGTGCTTTCAAAGCGCGCTGCAAATTTTGGCGCGCTTCTTCATCTTTAGGGTCCAGCATTAACGCATTTTCATACGCATTTATACATTCAGGGAGTTTTTTTGCATTTTGATAAGCCACTCCTTTGTTGTAGTAAGCTTTTTCTTTTGTAGCATTATCTTTACTGTATTCTATAGCATTATCATAGGACTTTACTGCTTCATCCGTATTATCTTTTTTATAAAGCGCATTCCCTAAATTATAAGTAGCCGTTGCATTATTATCTGCAAGTTTAAGTGCATCCCTGTATGAATTTTCGGCGGCATCATAATCATTTTTTTTGTAAGCTTCATTTCCTTTTATAATTTCATTTTTAGGATCTTGCGAAAATGCTGAACTACCCATTAGCAGAAAAATTACTGCAATTGCGCTGATTTTTCTTTTCATTTTTTTCTTCTCAGAAATAAAGAATTCAATCAAAAACAAAATAAAGGCTATGGCCAATAGGTATTGAAAATATTGACTAAATGATTCGTAAGAGGTATCGCTAACTGTTGCTTGCCCAATACCTGATAGTTTATTTTTAATATTTTTTGCCACCTCATCTGTGTTAGAATATAGTTGATATATACCGTTTCCGTTCTCCGCAATTTTGGAAAGCTCCTCCTGGTTTAATTTTGTTATAACCGTGTTTCCTTTGTCATCCGTTTTATAAGTATTTGTTTCGGGATCCATTATCGGAGCTCCCTGGGGAGAACCAATTCCGACCGTGTTAATCATGATACCTTCTTTACCAATTTGCCGGGAAATTTTTATGGCTTCATTATCATGATCCTCTCCGTCACTTATTAAGAGAATCGTTTTATAAGTTTTTTCTTTCAGGTTAAAAGACGAATAACACATTTTCAAAGCGTCGCTTATAACGGTGCCTTGCGTTGGCACATCATCCGGCGAAGCCGTGGCAAGAAACATTTTTGCCGCTTCATGGTCAACGGTTAAAGGCATTTGAAGATAGGCCCGGCCTGCAAAAATTACCAGCCCAATTTTATCTTCGGGAGCGTTCGCAATAATTTTTGAAATAAGCTGTTTTGCACGCTCGAGACGGGATGGCTGAACGTCTTGCGCCAGCATACTTTTACTCACATCAAGCGCTACCATTATATCAATGCCTCTGCGGTTTATCTTTTGTGTTCCATCGGGTTTTACAAGGCCTGCCAGCGCAAACCCAAGGAGGCCAAAGCCAATTATAAAAACAATAATTTTTAACCGGAATTTTCTTAAAGAAAATCCATTTGTTAATTGCTGTACGAGCAGTGGATCGCCAATTTTTTTTTCGGATTTTTTCTTCCAGCGTACCAACATAAAATACAGCAAAATCATCACCGGGATGGCCGCAAGTGAAATAAGGTATTCAGTATATTGAAAATGTAGCATTATAGCCTGCTAAATTATTAAGGTTTGTGTTGGGGAAAGTGTTAAATATCTGTACCGCAAAAATGGCCTCTGCATTTTCCTTAAGCATCTCTTTCCTGCGACCGCAGCCATCTTTCAGGAATTTCGTTAGTACTGGCACACAGGTAGTCGTTATAACTACATGCGATCAGCTTTTTATCGGGCAATTGCATCCACCAGCGTCCTGTTTTTTTACTTTGCAAAAAGATTGTATCTATTTCAGCAAACGCTGTGTGATATTCGTTGAAATTTTGCCTATCGGTGAGTGCTGATTCATGATTGCTTCGGCTTTTGCCGTCGATAAAATACCATATCATTTGAGCTATCTGCAATGAGGTTAAGTTTTTTACGTCTTCTTTTGGATTGAACCCGTAAATCCCAAATGAAGAAAGCGTTGGGCTTAAGCCTGCATAACGGGCAAGGTTACACGCTTCTTCGCCGCTAAAACCATTTGAGCTGCAACCGGATGCGGGCGCGTCACTGTGCTTTATTGCGGTAATATCAAAACTCAGCAAGTCTGTATTTCTTATTACCGGTTCCATTTCTTCCAGTTGCTCTTTAGCCGTGCCGACCCGGTAACAATCAAAACGTAATTTGTCTATAGTTTCCAGCATGTGCGGGTGAACAAAATAACTTTGAAAACCAATATGATTATAATGGTTTACAATATTGGGTTCACTGGTCAGCATTTCCATCAAAAAGTTCTGGCTTCGCACAGGAGACTCACTCTTAAGGTCAATCATCGCATCAATAACTGTTGCCTCAATCACTTTCTGCAGCCGTTTATAAGCGTAGCATTGCGCAAGTGTATTATCGTGAGATCCGCCAAGAATGATGACTGTTTTTTTTGCGACCAACAATTCGCCAACCACTGTTTTCACTGCAGCATAACTATCAGAAAGTGAGGCGCCACACTTTATATTTCCTACGTCAGCAATTTTTATATCCTTGTGCCAGTAATGTAATTGATATAATTGTTTGCGTATCGCATCTGCAGCATTTTCCCTGGACACAAAACCGTCGCCGCGAAATTCATTTATGCCTGCGATCACAATATCCACCCCGGATAAATCCGGCATTTCATCTTCATAAATTTTTATAACACTGCCCAGCTGACTATCGTTATATCCCTGGTCCTCATTTAGTGAAGCTTTATTTACGGATAATAAAAATTGGTACAAATCATCCATTATTCATTCAATTTGAAGCAAACCTAAAAGATAAAATGCACAAATAATTTTCAGCCTCGATTTTTTTTCACAATAGTTGCGCTCCAAACATTTAATAAAGGTTTGGCTTATTTTTGCAATTATGAATACTTTGTTGCAACAAGTTGAACATTCAAAGGAAGAAATAGAAAAATTTACAAGCGCGGATAAAAATCCTGCGGAAATTTTTCGAATCAAATTTCTCGGATCAAAAGGATTGATAAAATCTTTAATGGCCGAAATGAAAGGTGTTGCGCCTGAGAACCGGAGAGAGATGGGGCAGGTTTTGAATGACTTGAAACTATTTGCAGAAAATAAATATGAAGAATTGTCTGCCCTTCCCGGAGATGTTGAAGCCGAAAAGAAAAACGAGATTGATTTAACCTTGCCAGGAGACGATCTACCGCTGGGAAGCCGGCATCCGATAACCATAGTCAGGAATAAGCTGGTGAGTATTTTTCAGCGTTTAGGCTTCGCCGTTGCTGAAGGCCCTGAAATTGAAGATGACTGGCACAATTTTACCGCGCTTAATTTACCGGAAAATCATCCCGCCCGCGACATGCAGGATACTTTTTATGTCTCGCAAAATCCTGACTGGATGTTGCGTACTCACACGAGCAGCGTGCAGGTGAGGGAAATGGAAAAAGGAAAATTGCCCATCCGGATTATTTGCCCGGGTCGTGTTTATAGAAATGAAACGATTAGTGCCCGTGCGCATTGTTTTTTTCACCAGGTAGAAGGGTTGTATATCGCGGAAGATGTGTCGTTTGCTGATCTAAAGCAAACACTTTATTTTTTTGTACAGGAGATGTTTGGGGATACGGTAAAAGTTAGATTCAGGCCTTCTTACTTTCCATTTACTGAGCCAAGCGCCGAGATGGATATTACTTGCCTTATTTGCGGCGGCAAGGGATGTAATGTTTGCAAACATACCGGTTGGGTTGAAATTTTAGGATGTGGAATGGTACATCCAAATGTTTTAGAAAACTGTGGAATTAATAGCAATAAATTTTCAGGATTTGCTTTTGGAATGGGAATAGAAAGAATCACCATGCTGAAATACCAGATAAAAGATTTGAGGCTCTTTAGTGAAAACGATTTGCGGTTTTTGAAACAATTTACAAGCGCTGTTTAATTTTTTAAGAAATTATTATAAATAGTGATATCAATTACAATTTGCGTTTGTGGTGCAGGAACTATGGGTAGTGGCATTGCGCAAGTGGCAGCCCAAAGTAATTTCAATACAATTTTATTTGATGTTGATAAAACTGCCACGAATCGGGCGAAATTAAGCATCGAAAAAAATCTTCAATATTTAGTTGATAAAGCAAAAATTTCACTTTCAAATAAAACAGAAATTTATAATCGAATTCAATTTACAAATGAAATAGCAAGTTGTACCGCACAGATTATTATTGAGGCGATTGCTGAAATAGAAGAAGCAAAAATTTCTCTTTTTAATGAGCTTGCAAAATATAATAATGAAGAAGTAATTTTTGCAACAAACACTTCTTCACTTTCTATAAGTGCTTTGCAGGAAAAAATAGTTTTTCCTGAAAGAGTTTTGGGGATGCATTTTTTTAACCCGGCTTACATCATGAAACTTGTGGAAGTTGTTAAAGGTGTTCGTACAAGCGATGAAATTGCCAGTGCGATTTATGATGTTTGCAAGCAAATGGGCAAGGAGCCCGTAATGTGCAAAGATGCGCCAGGCTTTATTGTCAATAGGGTTGCGCGGCATTATTACCTTGAGGCGCTTAAACTGGTTGAAGAAGGCAACGCAACTTCGCAAGAAGTAGATACAATTTTAGAAGCATCTGGATTTAAGATGGGGCCATTTAAATTAATGGATTTGATTGGGTTGGATATAAACCTCGCAGTTTCACAATCCATGTATCTTGCGTTTAATAAAGCTGAGCGCTTTAAGCCTTCTCCCATCCAGGAAAAAAAAGTTGCCGAAGGCGATCTGGGCAAAAAAACCGGGAAGGGATTTTATGATTATTCAACTTAAATAAAAATGTCTCCCCATTAATTAATTGAAGCAAAGTATTTTTAATATCATTTCTAGCCAATTGACTAATTCTTTTTTAAAAAAAATATCGTTTCACCTGCTCATTATTTTGTCAGGAAAATCAAGCTGTTAAAAAAGTATGCTGTTACAATATTATAAATCCATAAAATATTTCCGGAAAGAATTTCTTTCTCTTTTATGGAACCAACTATGAAAATTTTAGTGACAGGAGCAGCGGGGCTCTTAGGAGCCGAACTGGTGAAACAGTTGTTGGAAAAGGGCTACAAGGTTATTGCTATTTACAATTCTTCGCCCGTAAAACTATCTCACGAAAATTTAGAGATTCAACAATGCGACATCCTCGATATGTCAGCATTGGAAGAAATTATGGAAGGCATTTCCCACGTTTATCATTGCGCGGCGGTGGTTTCATTTGAGCCAAAAGATAAAGCTCATCTTTTCAAAATAAATATTGAAGGCACGGAAAATATTGTAAATGCATGCATAAACGCAAATGTGCAAAAGCTAATTCACGTAAGTTCTGTTGCGGCAATTGGAAGAATAAGAAATGGGGAAACAGTAAATGAAAAAATGACGTGGACGGAGGAGACGAGCAATAGCATTTATGCCAAATCAAAATATCTCGGGGAGCTTGAAGTGTGGAGGGGTATAGGCGAAGGGTTACAGGCTGCGATTGTGAATCCATCAATAATAATTGGTGGAGATAACTGGAACGATGGTTCATCTGCCTTATTTAAATCAGTATACAATGGCTTTAAATGGTATACCGAAGGCGTAAGTGGTTTTGTAGACGTTCGCGATGTTGCCAGCGCCATGATTATGTTAATGAACAGTAAAATTTCCGGTGAACGTTTTATATTAAGCTCTGAAAATTTATCTTACAAAGAAATATTTTCTTTAATGGCAAAAGGTTTTGGAAAAAATCCACCACCAAATAAGGTAACACCATTTCTTGCAGAAGTAGTTTGGCGAATGGAAGCCATTAAGAGCATGTTTACGGATAAAAAGAAATTGCTCACTAAAGAAACAGCCCGAACAGCACAGGCATCGGTGAAGTATGATAATAATAAATTCTTAAATGCGTTTTTACCTTTTTACTTTACTCCTGTTGCGGAGTCAATAGCCTTTACTTGTGCAACCTTAAAGGAAAAATATCATCTTTAACGAAACCATTCTCTCAAAAGAAACCCTATGAAAAAGAAAACGCTTATCACCTTTCTTCTTTTTACTGCATGTCTTTATTTTTTTAATAGCCCTGTATTTTCACAGGCCGCATATTATATTGTCAGCGGAAAGGTGATTGACAAAACCACAAAAGGTGCCTTATCAGGCGCTTCTGTATTTGCGCAAAACACCACCTTTGGAGAAGCCAGCGACGCCCAGGGAAATTTTAGAATTAAGCTTCCTGACGGTGGCTATTCCCTCGTTGTTTCATTTACAGGATATGAAACTGAAAACATTCGCATTAGCAATACTTCTTCAGGAAACGACAGTGTTGTTTTTGAATTATCGCCAAAAGAAAAAGCATTGGAAGAAGTATCAATTGCTATAAGCAGCGAGGTAAAAAATGGCTGGGAAAAATATGGTTCCTTCTTTACAAAGAATTTTATTGGCCAGTCAAACTTTGCAAAGCAGTGTGTAATCAAAAACCCTGACGTGCTGCATTTTTATTTTAGTAAAAAAAGAAACCGGTTAAAGGTACTTGCCACCCAGCCACTAACGGTTGATAATTTTGCTCTTGGCTATACTTTAAAATTTGCCATTGATTCATTTACAAATGACTACAACACCAATACAAATCTATTTATAGGATATCCTTTGTTTGAAGAAATGCAGGGAACGCCGGAGCAACAGGCAACATGGAAACAGAACAGGATGGCTGCTTACAAAGGATCAATGTTGCAGTTTATGCGGAGTATCTATCACCGTACATTGGAAGATGACGGATTTGAATTGCAGTTTATCATTAATAATAATAACAATGATGAGTTTCCGGTGAAAGTGCAAAACATTTATGGTGCATTAAATTATGAGCGCGACGATAGTACGAATACTGTTCAGTTTATGCCTAACCAAAATGAGGTTGCTGTTATTTATAAAAAGACTAAACCGGAACAAGCCTATTTAGATTCAGACCCCACGATAAAAAAAGATTTTCAATTATCTACATTAACCTTTGCTGCGGGTGAGCCCATTGTAATTGAGCAAAATGGTTACTACTATGACCAAACGGATATTACAACAAACGGTTATCTCAACTTTAAAAAGATAGGCGATATGTTGCCGTATGATTATTCTCCCGAATAAAATGACAGCTAATGACAAATTGAAAGCTTATTTAATTATTTGTACAAGATTGATCTGGCTGGTTAACTTTTAGTTGCCAATCCTTTCACCTTTTCCCAAATTTCCGGAAGTCTTTTAATCAATACAAGTTCCTTTCTTTTGGCATAGAATTCCTGGATAGGTGTGCCCCAGTACATTTTATTCCCTTCAATGCTGGAGGTGATTCCTGCCTGTCCCATTACGACAGCATTATCGCCAATGGTAATCGTTTTATTTACGCCTACCTGCCCCCAAAGAGTAACTCCGTCGCCCAAAGTAGTGCCGCCTGCAATACCAACTTGTGCTGCTATTATACAATTTTTGCCTATAACAACTTCATGGCCAACATGCACCAGGTTATCCAATTTTGTTCCCATTCCAATTTTAGTTTCTGCACTTACACCTCTGTCAATAGTACAATTGGCGCCTATCTCAACATTGTCTTCAATTACAACATGTCCGCAAGCAGGCATTTTTTTATACCACGCCGGCCGGTTCCTTTTAGTATTTAAATAAAAAGCATCACTGCCTATGACAGCTCCGGAATGTATCTCTACGTTGTTCGCTATGATAGTATAATCATAGATAGATACATTTGGATGAATGATACAATCGTTTCCAATTATAATATGATTGCCTAAAAAAACATTGGGCATCAGCACCGTACCTTTTCCAATTATCGCGGTCTCACTTATCATTTTATTTGATGCCATGAACGGTCTGAAGTGATGAACTATTTTTGAATATGCTTCGAATGGATCGTCAACAATAAATAAAGTTTTTCCTTCGGGTACGTTTGCCTTTTTATTTATAATTATAAATGTTGCTTTGCTGTTTAAACAGGTATCATAATATTTTGGATGGTCTACAAAAACGATATCACCTTCGCACACCACATGCAATTCATTAATGCCTGTTGCTGAAGAATTTTTATTGCCTTCAATTTCTGCATTGATAAAAGAGGCAATCCATTGTGCTGAAACCGGGGAAGGAAATTGCATATTAATGTTTTTGTATCCAAAGGTAAAGTATGTTCAATTGAAGGTTCTGCAACATTTCAACTATTTCACATGATGGAAAGGAAAATTATTAAAATTTATTTTTGAAAAAAGATTAAGCACTTTTTATGACTTTATAAATAATAATAAAATAAAAGTTTCGTTATACACAAAGCAAAGATTTGAAAAAAATAAAAATAGATTTCTTTGCGAGATACGGTAGACATTGAGTTCTATGAAGAACATGCTTATCAATTATGTTTCATGAAATAATTGAACAAGCAAAAAATAAAATGAAACTGAAAATTTATTACAGAAAAATGACCACCCTTATCCACAACACAATTTTAAATGTTGATAAAAAAAACAAGGAAATTTTTCTTGTTAGAAGAAATTATTTTTAATATTGTGTAAGGAATTTTATTCCTGTACTTACTAACCCATCCATATAACAAGGCCCGTGCAGATAAAGACGGGCTTTATTATTTTTACCAACTCAAACTTTTAAAACTATTTATCATATTTTATAAACACGTTTAGTTGTACAAATATTTTATTGTTCACAAGCCCTTCCATGTTCTCTCACAGTTTACTTCTAATGAAGGCAAAAAAACATTGAAAGATTTTTTTGATGTTCCAATAAACATATACCCGGTTGGCCGGCTCGATTATGATAGTGAAGGATTGCTGATACTAACGGATGACAAGTACCTGAATGATTATCTTCTTAACCCAAAGAATGAACATGAAAGAGAATATTGGGTGCAGGTTGAAGGAAATATTACTTCGGCGGCTGTAGCGATGTTAAACCAGGGAGTAACAATAAACGCAGATGGCAAGCTATACCGCACAAAAAAATGCGTGGCTGAAATACTTGTTGAACCGAAAGAACTTGCTCATAGAAATCCTCCGATACGCATCAGAAAAAACATCCCGGATAGCTGGTTAAAAATGATTTTGACCGAAGGAAAAAACAGGCAGGTTCGTAAAATGACTGCAAAAGCCGGCTATCCAACACTACGGCTTATTCGTTTTAGGATAGAACAGATAACCATTGAACATTTAAAACCGGGAGAAATGAAAGTACTATCTCACACAGAATTGTATAACTTGCTGCAAATTCAAAAAAGATAATCCACATGTTAAAATCAATGACCGGCTTTGGAAGGGCAGAACAAACTGTAAATGACAAAACCTATTTAGTCGAAATAAAATCTCTCAACGGAAAACAACTCGAAATAAATTTAAAAATTCCTCCTTTATTAAAGCCTTTTGAGTTTGATGTGCGCAGCCTTTTGCAGGAAAGTTTATTTCGCGGTACTGTTGAATGTTTTATATTAATTAAACAAAACGGAAGTTCAAAGCCAGTCGTAATAAATACCGATTTGATAAAAGCCTATTACAGGCAAATTGAAGATTTGGCGGGTGAATTAAAAATTGATACTAATTCAGTATTAAGTGCTTTGTTGCGATTGCCGGAAGTGGTGTCACCCAGCAATGAAGTATTAGAAGAAAATGATTGGGCAGAATTAAAGAAGGTGATTGAAGCTGCATTGAAGGAACTTAACGATCACCGCATAGACGAAGGTTTATCGCTGGAGAAAGAATTGCGCTTACGCATAAAAAATATTAATGCACAGGAAGAAGAGATACTTAAATTAGAGCCAAGGAGAAAGGAAAGAATGAAAGAAGAACTCATTCATTTGCTGGAGGAAAATGTTGGAAAAGAGAACTATGATGCCAATCGTATGGAGCAGGAACTCATCTATTACATTGAAAAAATTGACATCCGGGAAGAACAGGTGCGTTTAAAAAACCATTGCGAATATTTTATAACTATAATGGATGGGAAAGAAGAATCAAAAGGAAAAAAACTTTCTTTTGTAATCCAGGAAATTGGCAGGGAAATTAATACGACCGGCTCAAAAGCTTATGATTCCGATATTCAAAAATGCGTGGTACATATGAAGGATGATCTCGAAAAAGCTAAAGAACAAATTTTTAATGTCCTCTAATGCAGGATTATTTTTACAAAAAAATTCTACTTGAAAAAAATTATATTCATATTCTTATTAACGACGTCGATCGTTTCGTGCGCGAAGATTGATCTGTTTGAAAAGCAAGTTGATATCCCGTCGCAACAATGGTTTTATAAAAATACTCCGACGTTCACTTTCGAAATTACTGATACTGCTTCGTTGTATAACCTATATATAATTTTACGTCACACCGATGCCTATAACTACAATAATATCTGGGTGCAACTAGGCTCCAAGGCTCCGGGCGATACCATGCATTTTCAAAATATAAACCTGGAGCTTGCTACTGATGCTAACGGCTGGCAAGGCACAGGAGTTGATGATATATTTGAGATAAGGAAAAATATAACGCCCGGCCCTGTCCCTTTCAAAAAGCCAGGTGAGTACACATTTTCCGTTGCACAAATAATGCGCGAGAATCCGCTCAATCATATTTTAAACGTAGGGTTTCGCGTTGAGAAAGTGAAGTAATTTAATGGGAATAAAAATAATCTGCTTCCGGATTTTTTTTGAACTGCTGCATTTTCAATAACAACTTTTGAAAAGAATGGCGAACTACAATAGTGAATTTAGAAACAAGCTTAAAATAAAAAAACCACAAACAATTTATATTCTTTACTGGTTTTTGTTATCCTATATTTTAGCGGCGCTCGTATTTTGGTTTCTTGAACTTAACCGCCAAAATGTTGCGCTTACCCATTACCGCTTGGACATGATAGACGTGGACGACGATATGCACGTGCAAAAACTGCACGAAATAACTGATGCAAAAAATCGTAAGACCGCCCAGTACATTGGCGAGGCAGTAGCATTTCTTTTGCTCATGAGTGGTGGAGCCATTTTTGTTTTTCGGGCAATAAACAACCAGATAAACCAATCATTGCAGCAGGAGAATTTTATGATGGCAATTACTCATGAGCTAAAAACGCCTATTGCCATCACAAAGCTTAATCTTGAGACGCTTCAAAAAAGAACGCTTAGTGATGAACAGCAAAAAAAATTGATCAACACAACAATCCAGGAGGCCAATAGGCTTAACGCGCTTTGCAATAACATGCTGCTCACCACCCAAATAGAGGCTGGGGGCTACAAAATAATGAACGAGCGAATAAATATAGCAACGCTTGCCAACGAATGCATTCATAATTTTATGGTTCGGTACCCAAACCGAAAAATCGAAACCCAGGTGCCCAATGAAATGTTTATTCAAGGCGACAAGTTTCTTCTTGAGCTTGCTGTTAACAATCTTTTAGATAATGCTTTTAAATATTCCGGCAAAGAGGATTTAGTTTTGCTTAAAATGTTTCAAAGCAAAAAACTAACCCATGTGCAGGTAATCGACGAAGGCCCCGGCATTCCGAATGGCGAGAAGGAAAAGATATTTAAAAAATATTACCGTAGCGGCCAGGAGCAGGCTAAAGGAACCGGCCTCGGGCTTTATCTTGCCAAAAAAATTGCAAAGGTTCATAACGGAGACATTTTATTATCTGACAATATTTCTCACGGTTGTATTTTTGAAATTATACTAAAAGAACAAAAGAGATCTTCCTATTCTAACTGAAAAAATTATGCAAAAGAAACTTTCGATTTTACTCGTTGAAGATGAAGAAAATTTGCAGGATGCGTTGAGGTTAAATTTTGAAATGGAAGGCTATGAAGTTACTTCAGTCTACGATGGAGCTGAAGCGATGAATGCTGTAACCAATGAATATTTTGATCTTATTATTCTTGACGTAATGCTGCCGGAAATAGACGGGATTACTGTGTGTGAAAATATAAGGCTTTTTAATTCTGAAGTTCCGATACTCATTTTAAGTGCAAAAAATAATAGCGCCGATCGTGTTATTGGTTTGCAAAAAGGAGCAGATGACTATGTTACAAAACCTTTTGACCTAACAGAATTATTGATCAGGGTAAAAAATCTAATCAATAAAAGCAAGCTTATCACGTCTAAAGAAAAAATTACCGAAATATTTATTTTTGGTAAGAATAATATCAACTTCAAGGCGCTGGAATGTACAAGTAAGTCTGGCGAAAAAATTGCTCTTACTAAAAAGGAAGCGATGCTTTTAAAGTTGCTGATTGAAAACAAGAATGAAGTCGTGCCGCGTGAAAAAATCCTTCAAGCAGTTTGGGGTTACAATGTTTATCCAACTACAAGAACTGTAGATAATTTCATTTTAAGCTTTCGAAAATATTTTGAGGAAGATAGCCGTAATCCTCAATTTTTCCATTCCATAAGAGGTATTGGTTATAAATTCACCGATAATTAGCATACCTGCTTGTCCAGTAACGAAACTACTTCCGATGCTTTTTCATAAACTTCCTTAAGATGATTTGCATCAGAGGGTGGTGTGTATAAATTCAATTCAATATTTTCCATAAGAGAGGAAAGCCTTAATGACGTACCGAGACCAACATTGCACTTGTCTAATTCTTCTATCACCCTTTTCTTTGTAAGTTCCTCCGTAGGCACTTTAAATTTCCAGGCCAAATATTTTTTGAAGGAATTGTCCAGTACACTGTAAAATGCAAGACTATTTTCTTCCATTAACTTTTCATGTGCTTCCGCAAGAGGATTTTCACGAATCACAAATTCATCTTCACTTTCCAGCTCGTCATCCTCGTCATCCTCTTTAGAAATTACCTTTAAAAGTGCTTCCTTTTTCTTTACCTTATTTTTTTGATACAGCGAAAATAAGACTATAGAAAGCAGCACAAGTCCCGCAATAAAATAGACACCATAATTCTCTAAGACACTGTTGCTCTCCGGGTGGCGAATTATTTTTTTCAAAAAAGAAGTATTATTCCCAGCGCCATTTCCTTGTTTCACATGTATCGTAATCGGTTGTGTTGAAAGCTGTTTATAACTTGCACTTTGCGGATCAAAGTATGTAAAAGAAACCGGCGCAATAGTATAATTTCCTGCCTTGGCAATCGTGAAGGGAAAGGTAAATATTTTTCTTCCTTTCATTGGTACGGAAAATTTATCTATCCCATCTGTAATCTTTGCATCGTATCCGTCAATGCCATCCGGCCAGATTATTTTAGGTGCGTTTATTAATTGAATATTCCCCGCACCTTCAATTATGATCTTTAAATTACCGGCATCATCCGTTGTAATATTATCTTTTTGCAAAGAAGAATGAATGGTGAAGTTGCCCACAGCGCCTTTAAAATCACCGGGCTTATTTTCTGTAGGTAAAGGCTTTACAAGAATTTCAACCGGCTTACTTTGCAAGGTTACATGCTGCTCAACCAGAGCTTCCTGCGGAGAAGTTGCATCAGCAAAATTCTGAAGCATATTGAAATACATATCTCCTTTTTGTTCTCCCGCATATTCCGCTTTTATGAAAGTTACTTTATTATCAGACACGACCGAATCAAGTGTCACAGTTCCAGCCTGTAAAGGATATAACTGTACTTTTCTTAAAGTATACACATTGTAATCGCGGCCATTGTATTTTTCAACTGTTGCAGAATTATTTTGATTTAGATCCAGATCGCTCACCGAAAAACCATTAAAGGAAGGTGCATCTGTAATTGTTGATTCTGACCGCAGCCTTGTGTAAAGTTTATACGAAGCGATTATAGGTTCACCAACAAAGCAACTCGTTTTGCTCACATCAAGTTTTACGAAAAGATTTTTCTTAACCTTATCGTTTACGTTCTCACCTTTTTTTAAAATGTAATCGTCAAAGCCGGGACTCACTGGTTCGGGTGTAAAATCAAAATTCAAATTGCCAAAGGGAGATAAAGCACTTGCTGTATTATTTCCCGCTCCTGATGAAGTGGATGCATTTGTTACTTCCACGCTCAATGGCTTACTTTGAAAGCTTTTTCCATCCGCTTTTGCAGTAGCAGCACCAATAGTAAATTTTCCGACAGATTGTGGTTTTAAATAATAACCAAGCGCTACATATTGATTTACTTTTCCATTAATGTCGCTCATGCCACTTTGCTGATTAGGGCCACTAACAACTGTAAAATTTTTGAATGAGGGAGGATTAATAGCCTCAACGTTAGAGGCATTGTTTACCATCAACTGAACTTGCAAAAGATCATTTTTTCCTATTTTTTTTTGAGGACAAACAATGGTGAAAGTCACTTGTGCAAATGAAATATTACATAAGCCAGGAGCGGTTAATAAAACAAGGCAAAATAAAAGTTTGGCAATTTTTTTTTGTAACCATTTAATCATATGCGCTGAAAAATATGATGAACAACAAATTTAATCTATAATCAAGGGCAACAGAAGTTAAAAAAAATGAGCGGATGTTAAATAATTTTTAAATAGAATTAGGGAAGATCCCCTAATTGAGGCCGCATAATAATATCTTCAACACAGGCCTGGGAGGAAAGTTTAGAAGCGGCAAAGATCATTTCAACTACATCGGCAACGTCCATAATCCTTGACGTTTCTATTCCGCTGCCTTCCCATGACGAGGTAAATACGGCACCGGGATAAACGGTGGTCACTTTTATATTGTAAGGTTTCAATTCTTCCCTAAGATTTTTGCTAAAACCCATCAACGCGAATTTACTAATGCTGTAAGAACCGCCATTTTTATAGGCACTTAATGAAGCAATAGAACTCATATTGAAAATGTGCCCACTCTTTTTATCCATCATATAGGGAAGCAATGCCCGTGTCAGATAATAAGCGCTGTATAAATTTGCTTCGATCATTTTTTCTATTGAGCCCTCAGGTTCGTTATAAATGCTGCCCGGTATAAATTGGCCGGCATTATTGATTAATATATCTGGTGTTATATTTTGCTGAATTAGCCAGCCTGAAAATTTAGCCGACGATGCTTTATCACTTAAGTCGGCAGCAAAATATTTTACATTTGCATTGTTGCTTTTTTTAACTAGTTCGTTCGCTGTATTTGAAAGCTCATTTTCATTTCGCGCAGTAATGAAAACATGGTTTCCGGGAATTGCGAACTTCATTGCCAGTGCTTTTCCTATACCTTTGCTTGCGCCTGTAACCACAATATTCATAACCTTTTTTCGTTGAATTATCCGGATGATTAATAACAAAACTAAACAATCTTTGAAACCAGTTTCGCAAAAATATCAGCACCTTTTTTTTGATCTTGACCATACTTTATGGGATTTTGATGCAAATGCAAAAGAATCGCTGGAGGAACTTTATATTTTGTTCAAATTAGACTCTAAATTTATTTATCCGTTTGAACTTTTCTACACCACTTATTTAAAGCACAACACTTTACTCTGGGACCGTTTTGAAAAAGGATATATTACCAGCGAAGAACTTAAATGGAAGCGTATGTGGCGTTCGCTTCTCGATTTTCATATTGGCGATGAAGTATTGGCAAAAGAAATGAGCAGCAAATTCCTGGAAATACTTCCTACTAAAAAGAAAGTATTTGATTACACTTTTGAAATACTCGATTATTTAACTGGTAAAGGATATTCAATTCACCTGATAACTAACGGGTTCGAAAAGACGCAGCGGAGTAAATTGAATAACTCAAAGCTTGACAAATATTTCACCCACATAATCACATCAGAAATTTCAAATTCGATGAAACCTCAAAAAGAAATTTTTGATTATGCGTTGAGAAAAACTAATGGACTACTTGAGGAAAGTATAATGATTGGAGACAACCCCAATGCCGATATAAAGGGAGCGACAGACGCAGGTATGGATACAATTTTTGTAAATCATATCAACGCGGAGTGCACATTAAAACCTACGCATACAATTTTTCACTTGAAAGAACTGGAATACATTCTCTAAAAATTGATGATAATTGCTTTTACTTTTTGAGTGCGCAGTATTTAATATTTTTCATCAACTATTTAACCTTCTTCTACAGGTACCAAAGTATCTATGGTTGCTAAAACCGTTACGCCGCCTTTCACTACCTGGTTTAGTTTTACATTAAGCTCCGTATTTACCGGTAATAAAACATCAACGCGGCTTCCGAATTTTATGAAGCCCATCTCTGCTCCTTGCTCAACCACCTGGCCTACTTTAAGATAGTTAACGATGCGCTTTGCAACGGCACCGGCAATTTGCTTTACAAGTATTACCGCCGAATCGCTTTTAATTACAACAGAATGCCTTTCATTTTCTGTAGATGATTTTGGATGCCACGCTACCAAATATTTTCCTTTATGATATTGACTATATTGCACTTCACCAGTCATTGGTATCCTGTTAAGGTGCACATTGGCCGGGCTCATAAATATAGAAACCTGGATACGTTTATCGTGAAAAAATTCCACATCCGTTATCTCTTCTATTACCACAACTTTACCATCTGCAGGGCAAATTACCTGGTGATGGGCTATAGTAAAATTTCTTTTGGGTGAGCGAAAAAATGAAATGATAAAAAGAAAAAGCAAAAAACTTGCTCCAAACACGATCCATGAAACGACCGGCAATGAAGCGCTAAAAAAATAAAAAAAAATAATATTAATCACGCCAAATATCAATGCACTTAATGCAATAGATTTATAGCCTTCTTTGTGAATGTTCATCCAAATAGTTTAGCCAGCAAATATAAAAATTGAAGAGCAAGAAAAGCACATTTATTTTACGTGGTCATATATAAAAAATAATATAAGGCAACAAAAGTTG
>JBBRSV010000022.1:0-46433 GCA_038245055.1 Chitinophagales bacterium
CTTCCACCACTTTCATAATCTCCCGCATCTCCATTTCCCTGGTCTTCCGTAAAGTCGCTGCCCTGGCCCTTCTTTACTAAGTTTGAAAAGTTCTGATCAGCGTAAATGGGATCATTATTTAATTCTGCCGGTTTTTGAAACGTCGCTTTAGGATCGATCCCCAATTTTTTATCTGCGTAAACTTTTTGCATAAAAAAGGCCCATTCCGGCATTGCCATATCATTACCGCCGTTTGTCCATCCATTTCTTAAATGCAGAAAAGGATCATCGCAGCCCACCCACGCGCCAGCAATAATCTGGGGCGTATAGCCCATAAACCAACCATCGGTATTATCATTGGTAGTGCCGGTTTTGCCGCCCATGTCACTATTTATTCCATACCTCCATCTCATAGCTCCACCCGTTCCATAGTCAACTACCCCCTGCATCATTTTATACATTGTATAAGCGTCAACCTCGCTTATAACCTGCTTTGATTCTGACTCAAAAGATTGGATCGTGTTTCCATTTTTATCTTCGATGCGGGTAATCAATATTGGCTCAGTGTTAAAGCCGCGGTTTGGAAACATTGAATAGGCTCTCAACATTTCTATAAGTTTAATATCTGCAGAACCGAGAGCAATTGATGGCACTATTGGTATATCACTCTTTATGCCGCACAGATGGGCAAACTCTGCCGTTTTTCTCGGGCCAATCCGGCTCATTAAATCCCATGCTGCTACGTTTAAAGATTTTGCAAGGCAGTAAGCCATCGTACCGCCAGCGCCGGAAAAAGTTTTATTAGCCAATGTGATCGACTTTCCACCGAGTTGGCTTTCCGGTGTAAGGCCAGCGTCAGTAAGAGCAAGTGTGTATAATAGAGGTTTAAAAGTAGAACCGACTTGCCTGTTAGCTGTAACGTGATCATATTTGAACCATTTAAAATCAATGCCGCCAACCCAGGCTTTCATTTCACCCGTTACCGGATCCATTACAGCAAAAGCGGTTTGCATCATTTGCTTGAAGTATTTTATAGAATCTAACGGGGTCATTACGGTATCAGTCTCACGTTTCGAATTCCAGGCAAACACTTTCATCTTCACGGGCTCGTTGAATGATTTTCTGATATCCGCATCTTTTATACCTTCCTCTTTCATGTACCGCCAGCGCTCACTGTCTTTCATAGCTCGGTCTAAAATATCTTCATGGCCCTTCCATACATTTTTTGGAAGCTGGCTGTTGAATTTTTTTTGAATACTTGCCATATGTTTTATTACAGCCTGCTCCGCAAACAATTGCATTGTAGGATCGATAGTAGTATAGATTTTTAAGCCATCTCTATACAAGTCGTAATTTCTTCCGGTTGTAGGGTCTGTATGGGTTTTACACCAGTCAATTAACTTTTTACTTAATACTGACCTGAAATATGGAGCTATGCCTAAATTTTCATCAAGCTTTTTATATTTAATTCCGAGGGGCTTTTTCTTAAAAACAGACGCCTGGGATTCTGACAGTACATCATTAGTAACCATGCGGTCTAAAACCAGGTTACGCCTGTCCAAAGCAGCTTGCGGATGCCTAACTGGATCATACTGACCCGGGCCGCTTAACATACCCACCAACAATGCTGCTTCATCAGTGGTAAGGTCTGAAGGGTCTTTTTGAAAATATACACGCGAAGCATTTCTGATGCCATATACATTTAACCAGGAAACTCTATTGAGATATAATGCCAGAATTTCTTGCTTGGTAAAATTCTTTTCAAGTTTCAAGGCGACAATCCATTCCTTTAGTTTATCAATAACTCTTTTTCCAACCCAACCCGCCCCTTGACCTAATATATTTTTAGCTAATTGTTGAGTAATCGTACTTCCACCGCCTTCGCTGCCCAGGCCTTTTACCGCTCGGCCAATCGCAATTGCATCGATGCCGGAATGCTCATAAAATCTTATGTCTTCGGTAGAAACCAAGGCATCAATTACATGCTTTGAAATATCCTGGTAATCTGCAGAACTTCTATTTTCAGCATATATTTTACCCATTAAAGTGGTGCCGTCATTAGCGTAAATTTCTGAGGCCAGGTTCGCTTGAGGATTTTCCAACTCGCGCAGTGAGGGCAATTTGCCAAACAGGCCAAAATATGCCGATGCAAATACCAGTATCCCAAGCAAAATGCCGCCGAAAACCAAAGTCCATAAAATTCTTACCGCCGGTTTTACTGCCGGTTTTTTATTTTGCCCTGGTTTTTTATTTGCTGGATTTTGATTTAGTTTTTTCATTTGGTTATTTTATTTCGGATAAATGATAATCATTAATTTAGACTAGAATTTGCCCGGGTATTTTTTATTCAACAGTTCAATATAACTCTGCAGTTTTTTATTTTCTTTCAACAATTCCAGGTTTCCACCAGATATAATATAGAAAGAATATTTTGCTGCCGGAAGCCATGATATTTCACTCGGGGCCGCTCTTTTAAGTTTATTTAAATAGATCATCGCTGCATCTGCTGTTTCAAATTGAGTAAACACAAGAAGCGTTCTGTCCTTGTCCAGCGTGTCTTTGGTAACTTCTATAGGCTGGGCATAAAAATTTTCTTTATTATATCTTGTAAAAGCATTTTTTGCTTCAGTACTATAAACCGGATCTACTTTAGTTAACACCATCACTACGTATTGCGGCGATAACGGATCAAAAATAAATGTTGCATTCTTCACCGGTGGTGGTGCTTTTTTTGAAGGATCGATTACCACTTTCTCCGCGGTAATTACTGAATTATCGGGCCTGGCAATTTTAATATTGTGTGATGAATCCGGCAATACTGTTTTGATGATTTTAGCATCATCAAACACAATTATTTCAGAATCCTCTTTTAATCTTTCAACCTTTAAATCAGTTAAATATTTTTCAATAGAGCTCCTTCTTTTCAAAACATCGATCATTGTTACCGCTTTTGGTTTTAACGGGGAAGTAGGGTATTGATTGATTATCTGTTTTAAAATAGTTATAGCCGTGCTATCGTCTTTTTTACGGATATAATAAACAGACTCGATATAGAGTAATTGAGGGCTCCAATAATTTTGGCCATATAAGCTGTCCGCCTTTTCCTTCTCCTTCGTCGCTTCATCAAAGCTGCCTTCTATAAAAAGGTTATAAATTTTTTCATACCTGTTGGTAGCTGCCGTGTCTTTCTTAGAAGGATCCATCGATTCAGGATGTAACGCCAATTGAGTAAACTTGCTTTTTTCGAACTTATTTAAAAGAAGATTTTTGTAATAATCGGCTTTGGCTAAATCACCCAATTTCCGGTAACAATATGAAAGATTTAGGTATAATTCGCCTGCATACAAACTGTCCGGAAAGCGCTTCAAGGATGATTCATATGCGTCGACAGCAGCCCTATAGTCTTCAAGCAAATTTTGATAATCCTTTCCTAACTGGTATAATGACACAGAAACTTTCTTATTTGAAGCATCCAGTTTTTCCTTGTTAACGGGAATATTTGCAAGAAGGCCATCTACTGAAAGATCAGTTTGATTGGGAATTGCAGGAATTTTCATTGAAGGGCTGCTGAGTGGATCTGCATTTGCATCTCCCTGGAGGATGCTACTGTTACTATCAGCAACGTCAGGATTGCCACCAGAGGAATTTGCCAACAAATTTCCGGTACTATTTCCTGTTGCCGCACTTCTTCGCCAGTTGTCAACATTTTGACGTTTGCCCCAGGTCTTTTTAAAATCGCTATAGCCTTGCGATTTAAGCGAAGTATTGTAAAAATACCAGTCACCATTATTGCCTGTCACATTACCAAATACATCCCGCGAGGCGTTTTTAGTATTGTAATAATCGGCCGCCGGATTACTATAAAGTGAATCATTTTCTTTGATTCCTTTTTCCTTCATCAATTTTTTAGAAAGTTTTTTTAGAAAGGTATTTCTATCTGCCGGCGACATCGCAGCAATCAATTGAAGACTATCTTCCCGCTCGATTACATTTATATTTCCAACAATTACCGCCAGGGCATTTTTTCTTCGCTGTATCGCGGCAACATCGCCCAACGAAGTATCTGCAAGCTGAAGGCTATCGTAAAAAGCATAAGCATCTTTGTATTTTTTCTGCTTATAACTTATTTCTGCGAGGTCAAGAAAAGCTTTATTTTTGAAAGAGATATTTTCCTGGTTATAAAAAGTACTTTTCTTGTATAAAAAAACCGCGGCTGCTGTATCTGGTTTTATCATTGCCAATTGCGCTGCAGAAAAAAAGATAATATCGCGGTAAGGTTCAAATTTATCTTTTTTTGACATCCTCAACAATTTCACAATACTCTTATCAATCTCAGCCGGATCATGGCTCTTAAGCATCTTTGCCTCATTAAGATTAGCGTAAATATCCATCAGCGGATCAGTAGTATGTTTCATTGCCATGTCATAATATTCGGCTGCGTCGCTTTGTTGATTCGTTATTTCATAAAGCTGCCCGAGGAGAAATTCCCTACGTGCCCTGTCAGCTAAATCGGCTGCATTAGGCAAAGAATTTACCAGGTGCACTTCTGTGCTATCATACATCTGCTGCTTGTAAAAGGCATAAGCGCTCATTTCTTCAAGTGAGGACTTTAGGCGCTCTGGGAAAACTGGGTCATTTTGTAAAGTATTCATCAGCCCTGCTGCATCGCCTAACTCGTTCATTTCTATTAATGTTCTTATCTGCCAGATCAGGGCATCATTTCTGCTCGGAGGCCTTGAAAACACTTTTTGAACAAGATTCCGGTCCTCTTTACTCGAAATGCTAACAGTTCTTTTTGCTCCATTTTCGTTTGTTCCAACAATGAGCTGGTCATCATTTTTTTTCTTGTGGGGAAACAGGTTGTAATTAATAAACTGAAAAGTCATGGAAGCTGAATCAAAATCTTTTCGGAAGTAATATGCCTCTCCAATTAAAAGATATAAATTATCAACCCAATCGCTGCGCAAGTCATGAAGCAAAATACCAGCCGTTGCTTTATAAATGACGGAATCCAATTCATTTTTTTGAGCGGAGGTATTGTCTAATGAATAGCTATAAAAAGGCAAAAGTTTTGTGTAGTCGTCCCTATTTGCAATGCGGGCTCTTTCAATAACCTGGTTTATTTTATTATTAGCATTATAAAAATAATTATAATGCGAGACGGTGTTCTGGACAAACCTTCGCGGTACTGTAAATTTCTTTTGACCGGTTTTTTCAGATTTAAGCGTTTTCGTTTTAAATTTTTGGGGCTTATCTTTTTCAAGATCAATAGTAATTTTGCCCAATTGCGCATGGACTTCCGGTAGAAGAAAGGTAGTAAGCAATAAAACTAACAAAGACTTTAAAATCCGGGGAATCATGAATGTTAACTATTTTTATAGAAGTACAAATATGGAAATGTAAAAGTGTCTTTCTACAAAACTTCCATTTTGCAAAAATATTTTAAAAATACGGTTATTTTGACCTAATATGTTAATAAATGCACACCTGTTTTTATTTTAACAAGCTAAAAAAATATTATGTCTCTTACGGATGGTAACCCATCTTTAAAACGCCTTCAAAACAGATACCGGCTGGTAGTTTTGAATGAGGATACTTTTGATGAAGTGGTAACTTTTAAACTCACAAGATTAAGCGTGTATATTGCCCTAAGTACACTGTTTGTAATTTTAGTAGGCCTCACCGTAGCGCTCATTGTTTTTACTCCATTAAAATTATATATACCAGGGTATGGCGAAGCTCAAAAAGCCAAAGAATATGAAGCGTTGAAATTGAGGGCTGATTCCATTGAGCAAGTGCTGGTTAAAAAACAGCAATACATCAATACAATTGAAAAAGTTTTGAAAGGGAATGTGGTTCCGCTGGATACGACTACCCTCAAATTAAAGGCAATTGAAAAAAGCCGCGATTGACCACGATTAATTTTAAAACATTGACAAATAATAACGAAGGCAATAAGCAATTATTAAGGTACTCCGGGTTGGCAATGCAATTTTTAGCTGGCATTGGCATAGGAGTTTTTATTGGTTTAAAAGCTGACAAATGGCTGAACTTTTCAATTCCGTTGCTGGTGTGGCTTTTGCCATTATTAATTTTGTGCGGAATTATTTATAAAATTATTAAAGATACGTCCGCAAAAAAATGAGAGCAGCTTATAATAAATTTATTCCCGTTGTTGTTTTATTCATCCTGGTAAATGCTGCGGTTTTGATTTTTAAATCGTTTTTGGAGCTGCATGGCTTTGGTATTGAATTTTTATTGATAGCAAACCTTCTTTTATTCCTAATAAGTTTTTTTGGATTTATTATACAAACGAAGGCTTTAAATTCAATTAATATAAATGCTTTCATAAGAGGCGTTTATTCGTCGTTACTTATGAAAATATTTATCGTCATCATTGTTCTGGGATTATATCTATTTATAACCCGCGTAAAAGTAAACAAGCCTTCATTATTTACATCAATGGGTTTGTATATTTTTTATACAGTGTTAGAGGTAATGCAACTAATGAAAATTTCCCGCAAGAAGCCAGATGCCTAAGAACGAATCTCCCTTACAAGCATTAAATTCTTATTTACCCGAAGGCGCCTTCGAAGATGTAGAAATGTATCTTACAGAATTTAAGGTGCACCTAACGGTTACCCGTGAACGAAAAAGTGTTTTAGGTGATTACCGCAACAGCCATTCAAATAAAAATCACCGGATTAGTGTAAATGGCAATCTTAATAAATATTCTTTTTTAATAACGTTATTACATGAGTTAGGCCATCTTCTTGCTTATGAAAAATTTGGAAATCGTATTCCACCTCATGGCGCCCAATGGAAGAATGAATTTGGAAAAATATTAGCGCGATTTATTTCAAAAAAATTATTTCCTCCTGATATTGAAGCAGAGCTTTTGCGAAGTCTTAAAAATCCAGCGGCGAGCTCGTGTGCTGAAGATGGCTTATTAAGAATTTTAAAAAAATACGATGCCCATAAACCTCGAATTTATTTTGTTGAAGAGTTACCAGTCGACAGTCTTTTCAAAGTGAAAAACGGAAAGGTTTTTAGCAAAGGAAATAAAGTAAGAAAGCGTTTTTTGTGCAAGCAAATTTCAAATGGTAAGCTCTTTTTATTTAGCCCGGTTGCAGAAGTTGAATTGGTCACTGACATGAAAGGCAATTAATTTGACAATCTTTTATGGATACTGCCTCTTTCTTAAATCAATCATTTTAAGAAATTATAAATTCTTTATCATGAACAAATCACAACCTACGTGGCCACTGTTGCCTAAGGCGGAAGGAATAAAAGTGAAGCCATATTTTTTGTACATTGCGATAGCATTTGTGAGTTCCGGCATTGTTTCTATGTACATCTTATGAAACCCAATTTCTTTTGCGTGGTCCATACATTTTTGCAATAATATTTTTCCCAATCCCTTGCCGCGAACCTCTGATGAGAGGTACATTTTTACTAATTCGCACGTATCCTTTGGAAGTCCGTCTGTAGGAAATATGCCACAACCACCGCAAACTATTCCATCAATTTCAACAACAAAATAAGCCGATCTGTTTGTTTGAAAAACGCTGTGCAAATGATCAGTACTTTCATCATAATATACGGTGCCTTTTTTTACCGCACCAAAATCTTCTAAAGAGGAACGTATGATTGACGCCAGCAATCCATTGTCGGCAGGAAGGATTTTTCTTATGGTAATTTCATTTTTCAAGTGACTAATTTTTTTGAATACCTTATGGCAAAATAATCCTAAATCAATTTACAAAGCTCCAGATAACTCCAAACCTGAAGAAAAAACCCGGTGTGGGATAATTAGGCGCAGCAAAGTTATTATTGGTAAAGCCCAGGCCTTGAGTAACATTCACTGTATTCAAATTTTCTATTTTTAAAATACCGATAAACGATTTAATTCTAAAATCAAAGAAAACATTTAATTCCGGCAGGTTTGTTATAAGGGTAGTGTCCTGCGGAAAAAACTGCCCCATTACTGGTGAATAGTTATTCGCCTTATACGGAGTATTATATTTTGCTTCAATACCAGTGCTCAAATTTAAATTCTTGAAAAACATGCCCTCAAATGCAAGGCGTTGGCGTGTATAAAAAAGAGGAACTCTGATAGGATTATTTCCAGTTGTTTGCTGTACAACAAAATCACTGTACAACCCGAGATGACGGGTAATTTTATTTTTAGTTGAAGCAGTAACCTGGGTAATGTTTACCAATCCATTAAACTGGTCTGTTTGATAATAGTTTTTAAAAAAGGTGTAGTTGGCAATAGAAATATTTCTTACCATTAAAGTAAAGCGTGGGTTGTTAGCCACTGCAGAAATAACGGTTATGTTTTCCTTTTTGATGATAGAACTGCCATCAAGGTTGAAGGCCGAATTGCCATTAAAAATATAAGAAGGTGAACGGTTTACATTTTGAAAGGACAATTGTATGTTACCAAGTTTTGAATTAAGAAAGCGGGTAAGACTAACGTAGCCACTATAGTCTGCGGCATTAAGACCGGCGGCGTAAAATTCTCCTTTTAATAAAGCATCCCATTTCCTGTTTTTTGTTTTGTTACGATATTCTCCATGTAAAACTGCATTATAATATTTTTTAATCACCGGCGGCGCTGAGAAAACCTGGATGATGTACGCTGGCCTTGGAGATTGAGAGAACGTTCCTGAAAAATTTTCCAGGCGAATACCCGCTTCTATGAATTGCCCCGGATTTTTGGTTTCAGGAAATTGCCGGATCGCGAAATCGTTTGAAACGGATTTCCATTTATCCATCAGGAAAAAATTTAAACCAGTAGCCGC
Source organism: Chitinophagales bacterium (assembly GCA_038245055.1). Taxonomy (GTDB): domain Bacteria; phylum Bacteroidota; class Bacteroidia; order Chitinophagales; family Chitinophagaceae; genus Ginsengibacter. Next base: position 8,787 of record JBBRSV010000022.1, read on the forward strand.
GGGATGAACACTGATATTATACCATTGATTATACACCTGCGCATCTGCCAGGGCAAAAGTCGGATCAGTTAAAGTATCTTGAAATTTATAACTATTAGTACTGTAATTTATTGTATGCTGAAAACGCAATTTTGGATAGAATAAGTATTCAGTGGTGCTATCATTAATTATAATTGAATCTTTAATGCCGAAGTCATAACTCTGCCTGAAGAACGCTGTAAAGTTCGTGTAGAAATTCCCTGTATTTACCGTCGTTCCTAAAACATTATAGCTTTGCCCGACATCGCCACCAAGGTTAACGGGAACGGTTACACGCCGTTTTCTGTTTGGGTCAGCCAACAGCGAATCATCTTGTATACCACCATTCTCTGAGGCCTTTAACTTGTTGCCTAACAAAACCAAATAAGCAGTATATCTTTTTCTTTTACCCTGGTAATTACTAAAAAACCGGTAATTATTATGGTTTGCATTTTGGGTTTGAAAAAGCCCGGGCGAAGAGATGAGCCGGTAATTAATTCCGGCGTTCCAATTCGGTTTTATATTTTGTGTTTGAAGCGCTTCAATTATTTGCTCCTTGCCGGTACCTAACATATAAGTTAGTCGTGTATAAGGCCGCGTGGTTTGATAAAAACGCGTATTTTCTAAAGTGTATTTATAAACGTCATAGGCATGAAAACCCGCATCCCATCCGGTTTTTAATACCGGAGTAAATAAAACAGGGAAAGCCGCGGTACCATTGTTACCGAGGTTTACATAATTGCCGGGGGTTGTAAAAAACCTGTTGAAATCATCAATAGACAAATCGGGAATATTACTCTTCAAAGAGTCGAGATAGCGATAGCTAATCGTAATGGAATCTTTCGCATCATCGCGGTGTTCAAAAGTTAAACTATCGCCGCCTCTGGAACTACCGGAGCGTGAAGAACGAGCCTGGGGAAGCCTTAAATTACCGGGGAGTTGGGCCATTAAGAACTGAGCACTAAAAACGAAAACGCAGGCCATCAATAATGGCTTGCATGAAAAGCATTTTATTTTAATTCTTTTTTTATTCATCATGCAAAAGAATTATTATAACCGTGCAATTAATTCTTTAAAGATCATGGTAAGTTTTGGCTCTGCATCTTTCGCGGCTTGCAATACTTCCTCATGGGTAATCGCATTTTCTTCTTCTCTAATTCCTACATCTGTTATCACACTCATTGCAAAAACCGGCAAGCCAAGGTGAATGGCTGCCACCACTTCCTGTACGGTGCTCATTCCAACGGCATCTCCGCCTAAACTATTAATCATTTTATATTCCGCTCTCGTTTCAAAAGTAGGGCCGGTAACACCAACATAAATTCCTTCTTTTAAATTGATTTTGTTTTTTAATGCAATGTCTTTTGCCAGGTCAATAAGGTGCTTTTTGTATGGCTCGCTCATGTCAGGAAACCTGGGCCCAAAAGCTTTATCATTACCGCCTATGAGCGGGTTAATGGTAAACATACTGATGTGATCTTTAATAATCATCAAATCGCCAACGCGAAATGAAGCATTGGTGCCACCAGCCGCGTTGCTGATTAATAAAGTTTCTATCCCTAAAAATTTTAGAACCCGAATAGGAAATACTACTTCCTGTGTTGTATATCCTTCATAATAGTGAAACCTACCGGCCATGGCTACCACTTTTTTGCAAGATAGTTCGCCAAAAATAAGTTTGCCTTCATGCCCATCCACGGTGCTCACAGGAAAGTGGGGAATGGCGCTGTAAGGAATTTCGAATTCAGTTTCTATTTCTTCCGTAAAACTTCCCAGGCCACTACCTAATACAATACCTATTGATGGTTGAGTGTCATATTTTGAACGAATAAAATTTACCGCTTCATTAATTTTTTCCAGCATAACTTTTTAAAATGTTTTCAAAGGTAAGTGAATGAGTGGATGGTTGAATTTTCCAGTTGTTAATGGCTTGATAAGGTAGAAGTATTCTTTATAAATTGAATTAAATAATTTATTTGTGCAAGCCCAAAATCAACAATAAATAATGCGTTACAAAATAACCAACGGAAGTATTAAAATTAAAGGCATACCATCCTGAAATTTGTGGTTTTTTATAAGGGCTTTTAAAAAAATGTGATTACCTATTGTGAGTAAGCAGCAGACAACTGGAATTGTGCCACCGGCAATAGAACAATCAACGAAAAATAAACAAGAATGTTACCTTAATTTATAATTTTATAAAAAGATAAAAAATCATGGATTATGAAAATTATTAAAATATTCCTGGCTTCATCTTCTTCCCTGCTAAATTACCGGGAGCTGTTTGAAATTGATGTCAACCGCATAAACAAGGACTGGGTGCTGAAGGAAATGTTTCTCGACCTTATCGTTTGGGAGGGTTTTGAAGATTACATGGTAAAAGAAGGCAAGCAAAGTGAATATGACCAGGCCGTGTCAGGATGCGATATTTTTGTGATGATCTTTTCTGATTCTGTAGGTAAATATTCAATGGAAGAATTCACTTTTGCCTACAATACTTTCAAAGATTCTGACCTCGATCTACCCAAAATTTTTACTTACTATATAAAACCCACCGACGGTGGTCTTATGTCTGCAAGTACTAAAGACTTTATGGATAAATTGGCTGAGTTTAAACATTACCCCAGCCAGGTCAACAACTTTGACGAGGTAAGACAGAAATTTCTTATTGATCTAAATGCGCTCACACAAAAAGTCGCCTATTTTTACTTTCCGGATAATGATGCAAAAGTCGTAGAGAAAGTAGAGTATATCAAAATGCTGCACCTGGCTGATAAAACGAAAAATGCAGAACCGGTTTACAAAAAATACATAAGCCGGCTGCAGCAAGAAGCGGAAATTTTTGATGAAGCACAGTTTGCTGAATTAATGATTTATTCCGGCAAGCCTGATTCAAATATGGCATATAACTATTCGCAATCCCGCGGTACTATAGATATGGACATCATCGTTCCGCGCCAGGAAGAATCAAACCAGGTACAGCAACTGCACGAAGATGATAGCATGAGCGATCAGGCAAGGGCGTATGTAGATATGACTTCTAATGTCTTTTATTCAGTTACCAATTTTATCAACGCATTTCAAAGAGGCGATACTTTTTATCAAACCAGGGCAGACCAATCCATCGCATTTGCCAGGCTGATCGTTGATTTTTCCTCACTGCCCGGCTTTACAACTATACACAAAACAGAGCCGACAGCTAAGCGATACAATGAAAGAAAAGCGGCAGATATTATAGCCGTATCAGTAACTCAAATAAAACCCGGTATTTACAAGTGTGCCATGGAGAACATGTCACCAGGGGACGTTGTAGTGATGAATTTTGATATTGACTGGGATAAGATAAATGAGGTTGAAACCGCCTCCGCGACTTTACAATAACATCGCTGTAACAGTTTTTAAATTGCACCGGAATTCTATCGTGAGACGCCGCTTAGACGGTGGACAGCGCCGGCACCTTACATAATACAAATCTCCCATGTCAAATATTTTAAGGGCTCTTTATGAACACTACCTTTAAATTTAACGATAAATACGCCATGCAATGAGAAGCAAAAAAAACTGGAAACTAAATGGAAGGAGGATCGTTTTTCACTTCAACTTTCCACGGTAATTTCGTTATGAATTTCAAAAATGATTGACACAGTACAACCTTCGCCAGGGGAGGAGATAATATCAAATTTGCCATTGAACATGTCGGCCCTGTTCTTAATGTTAATCAATCCTATTCCGTTCCGTTTTGCTTCAGGGTAAAATCCCTTTCCGTCATCCTGAATATTAATTGAAAGTTGGGTTTCATCTTTACTTAAATTTATACTTACAACCGAAGCTTCGGCATGTTTGACAATATTATTGAGCTGTTCCTGGATGATCCTGTAAATGTTTAGTTTTAAACCATCATCAAGCCGGTCCTCAATTTCCTCTTCTCCATCGGAACAATAATTTAAATGGATTTTAATTTTCTTAACGGTAGCAATATCTTTCACCAATTTTTTCAGGGAGTCAATCAGGCTAACCGTTTTATTTTTGTCCGGGCCAACAAGAGCATGAGATAAATGTCTTAATTCTTCCATTGCCTGCGAAATAAATTCCTGCGTTTTTATTATATAATCTTTGTAATTGGCGGGTTCATTTAGGCTATGGATAAGATAGAGTTTGGAAGCAGCGAGAAGTTGGTTAACATTATCATGAAGTTCAAGTCCGATTTCCGCTCTTTCTTCTTCCTGGGCAATAATTACAGCCTTTGTAATTTTTTTTTGCTCATCTATTTTTTGGGCTAATAACTTTTGCTCGAGTAATATTTTTTCTGTTACATCAATAGCTATTGCAAGCCTGTAATTTTTACTATTTAATACCACCGGGCTGCTGTATATTTCAACTTTTATTAAATCCTTCGATTTCTTACAATGGGTAAATGTGCCTTTGAATATATTTTCATTTCCTCCACCATGTTTGGTTTTAATAATTTTCCGTAATACAGCGATATCTTTTTCTTGCCGTAAGTCAATTATGGTACTGTTTAGAAATTCTTCTTCAGTATATCCGTAATGGTCTATTGCTGCTTTGTTCACTTGTACAAATCGTAAGGTTTCAGGTTCATAAAGCCACATAGGTTGGGGTGTTGAACTGAAAAGATTGCTATAACGTATTTCAGACTGTTGAAGCTGAACCAGGCTTCGTCGCCTTTCAAGACAATAAATAATGCTTTTGTATAAGGAAGTGGCATTAATATCATCTTTCAATAAATAATCGGCAACTCCTAATGACAATGATTTTATACTAAATTCAATATCGCCATAGCCAGTTAAAATAATCACCGGGCAATCTCCGGCAATTTTTACAATATCGGTAATTAATTTTTGGCCTCCGTTATCCGGTAGAGTGAGATCGAGAAGTATAACATCGAAATTTTTATAAGCAAGGATTTGTTCAGCCTCTTTAAAGTTTTTGATTTGATAAATTAAAGGGCTTTCAATTTGTTCTTCGAGATAGTCTTTTATAAGTATAAAATCTCCCTGGCTATCTTCTATGATAGCTATATTGTAATTGGTTTTATTTTTTATCATCAGTGGGGATATTAGGAACAGATTTTTCAATGGATATATAAAACGTTTCTATTTTAGAAATTGCCCCAAGGAAAGAGCTCGTTTCAAAAGGTTTTGTTAAGTAATAAGTTGCAGCGTTTTTATAAGATTCCTGCTTATCATTTTCTGACGACGAAGTTGTCAGCATAATCACAGGTAATTTTTTCAACACGTTATTTTCGCGGATATATTTCAATACTTCCTGCCCGTTTTTTTTAGGAAGATTTAAATCCATTAAGATCATATCGGGAGTCAGTGCATTTTTAAAGCCATTTGCTTTATTTAGAAAGTCGATTGCTTCAACACCGTCTCTAACTACGGTTATATTGTTCTTGATTTTTCCATCCTCAAAAGCTTCTTTTGTCAGAAATATATCGCCTTCGTTGTCTTCCACTAAAAGTATATCTATTATTTTATTCATGCTCAATATTGCCTTTTGAAATTGTAAAGAAAAAAGTACTGCCTTTTTCTTTCTCTGAAACTACCCAAATTTTACCTCCCATTGACTCAATGATCTTTCTTGCAATGGCCAGCCCCATGCCTGTTCCGGAATACGCTTCTTTGTTGTGCAGCCTTTGAAATATGATGAATATTTTTTCGAAGTATTGTGCGTCTATGCCTATACCGTTATCTTTAATTGCAAACTCCCAGTGATTCTTTGTTGACTTACAGGAAATGCTTACTTCAGGAGGATTCCCATCAATGCTGTTATGATATTTAAGCGCATTTCCAATAAGGTTTTGAAAAACCTGGCGCATCGGTGCCGTAGACGCAGTAATAACAGGTAATTTATTTATTTTTATAACTGCTTTCATTTCCTGAATGGTATTCCTGTAAAGTATCAATATCTCAGCTACCACCTCATTAAGATCAACTTTTTCGAGCATTACTGCCGCCCTTCCCAATCTTGAATATTCCAATAAATCCAGGATAATCTGGCGCATTCTTTTAGCTCCGTCGACCGCATAATAAACATATTGTTTCCCTTTTTCATCCAAAGCCTCGCCATATTTCTTTTCCAACAAGGTCAAAAAACTGGTAATCATTCTTAAAGGTTCCTGTAAATCATGAGAAGCGATATAGGCGAATTGCTCCAGTTCTGCATTTGAGTTTGAAAGTTCCCGCGTCCACTTTTGTAGTTTTTCATTTAGTTCCTTTAGTTGAATCTCATTCTCTTTTAATTTGCTAAAATCCTGGGAGGCACCGATCATTCGGACAGCTTTTTTTTGTTCATCACGAATGATATAAGCCCTGTCATAAACATGAGCGAAATTGCCATCCAGCTTCAAAAAACGATAATCATCTTCCCAATAATTTTGATCGGTATTTTCTAACAACAGGTTTCGATTTTCAGTTATTCTTTTCCAGTCGTCAGGATGTACGTGCGTCTTCCAGAAATTATCTACTTCTTCCGGCGGAATGGGGCCGTAGCCAAATAAACTTTCTAATGTCTTTCCCGGTCTTGAAACTACATTTTTTTTCAAATCCCAATCCCACACCGAATCGTTTGTTGCTTTTGATACCATTGTATAAAGTTCCGAGCTTAAGCGAATCGCTTCTTCCGCTTTTTTGCGGTCGGAAATATCTTTAAAATAAACGGACAGTCCATTGTTTGAAGGGTAAGCGCTTATTTCATACCATTTTCCAAGCGAGCTATAAAAGTCTTCAAAATGCGCAACCTTTTTCGTATCGATTGCTTTAAAATAATTTTTATAGGAAGCAGAATCTGTGCTTTCCGGAAAAACTTCCCACAACCCTTTGCCGACCACCTCGCCCCTGGGTACTAATAACATTTTTTCTGCCTGTTGATTCCAATAGGTAACTATCCAATTTTTGTCAACCGTAAAAAAGCCATCGCCTATACTTTCAAGAATGGTATTTTTTTCTTCGTATAATTTCATCACTTGTATCTCGGCTCTTTTCTTATCATCAATATCCTGGAAACTGCCATAAACTTTTACGCATTTTCCATTTACCATTTCCGCTTCACCGATGGTTCGAACCCATTTCAAATTTCCTTTTTGGGTTAAAATCTGTAATTCTTCATCCCAGGACGTGCCGTGATCGATGCATTCTTTTACTCTCATCTTAATTATATCCCTGTCATTTCCTTCCTTAAAGTAATGCATACCCATAGTAAGGTCTGGTTCAAAGTCGGGATCTGCTTCCCGTATTTCTTTTGTTACAGAAGACCAATAAACCGTGCCTTTCACGGCATCTATTTCCCAACTTCCAATTCTGGCCAGCCGGTTAGATTTGTTGAGCAATTCCTGCAGGGTTTTTCTTTCAGTAATGTCTTTCATGGCTCCAACCACTTTGAGTGCCTTACCCTTGGCGTCTCTAATTATCAAAGCCTTATCCAACACATAGGCAAAGGATCCATCTAACTTTAAATATCGATATTCATATTCCCAATGGGTTTCATTTCCGTCGAGAGTTGTAATTAAATTTATTATTACGCCATCCTTGTCATTTGGATGAAGGTTTTTTGCCAGTGAAGCAATCCCATTAAATGTCTTTTTGATTTCATGGCCAAATAAGGCTTTAAACCCATCTCCGTAGTATATTACATTTGTTTCAATATCCCAATCCCAAATTACGTCGGATGTGGCTTTTGAAACATATTCATATCTCGTATTACTTTCTTTTAAAGCTTCTTCCGTTTTCTTCCTATCCGATATATCAATACCTACGCATTGTATTTCGGAGGGCTTACCGGTAGAATCTGAAAGGCAAATAAAATCCCAAAGTGTTGTAATGATCCCCCCACTTTTTCTAGGCTTATCAATTTCTACCTGGAACACATTATTTAATTGAGCGAAACATTTTTCTAACGTTTTTACGAGTCTTGGCCAATGATATTCGGAAACCGATAACAAAGAATTGTTCCCAATTATTTGATGCTCCGGATAAACCCAGCTAAAATCGTTCGTGAACTTGCGGTTTACATAAGTGTATTTTCCATCGAGATCAGTTCTAATAACATAATTAGTTTGCGATTCCACAATTCCTTTATGACGGGCTTCACTAATTAGTAATTTTTCTTGAGCGAGTTTGTTATCGGTAATGTCCTGAGTTGTTCCTTCAAGCGCTATCGACTTTCCAGATTCATCTTTAACCAATTTACCTTTCTCGTGTACCCATTTTATAGAGCCATCCAGCAAAATAATTCTGTGCTCATGATCAAGGTCTCTTTCGCCGGCCAGGGCAGCAGCCTGCTCTATAGAAAATGCTTTTTTATCATCAGGGTGAATTGCCTGGAAAAATGAATCATAAGTCAAATCAAAGCTTTCGCTTGAAACTCCCCAGATATTATAGACCTCATCAGACCAGTATAAACTATCGGGGTTCGAAGTCTTTTGCCAGTATCCAAGTTTAGCTATTTTTTGGGCAGATAAAAGTTTCACTTCATTCTCTTTAAATTTTTGCAGCACTTTTTCCTTTTCAGTTACATCATTGCTTTCAATCATCATGCATTCCCGCTTCATAAACAAAAGTTTGTTCCCCGAAACATCTGCCTTAATCCTGCTTTTGTCCTTTTTTATTTGGGTAAAAATTCCGAAATGAATCAGGCCTTCCTGCAGCTTTATATTTTCGCGGATGTCGGCCATCTTCGACGCATCTTCCTCAGGCTTTAAATCGTTTACAGTGATACTCAAAAACTCTTCGCGCGTATAGCCATACAAGGAAATTGCAGTTTCATTTACATCCAAAATTTCTAAAGTGTCAAGGTCATATACCCATTTAGGAATAGGGCTTTTATGAAATAACAACCTGTATTTCTCCTCAGAATTTTCAATTTGCTGCCGTGCCATCACTACTTCAGTGGTATCTTTTCCGGTTACAAAAACGCCGATTATATCGCCATTTTCATTTAAGGCGGTGAGTGGATCAATTAAGGCCTCTCTCGCGTTCGTGGCATGTGGGCCGCGATCGTGATTATTCCGGGTTTTTTGTAATGTTGAGATTGTATTAATAGACTCATTTTCGTCGACTTCTTCGCCGGATTTAAATTCTAAAACTTTTTCCGTTACATCTGTAAGCGTGTGAAAAATATATTCTACTTTATTATCCTTAAATAATGGGCTGTTTTCTGGCTGGTAATACCTTATTTCAAAATTATCGTTCTCTTTATTATAAAAATTAAAAAAGATCAATTGCATTCTGTGCGGTACGCCTGTATCGATTGCTATCGCTACCGAATGGCGGAGGGCATTAATGCTATCAACATTAATGTCTAGTTTGTCTTTTAATATGGTTGGGAGACTGTTGCCACGAAGAATAGTTTCCGGTATTCCGGTTGCTTCCAAATAGGCTTTGTTTACTTCCAAAACCTTTAAATCTGCATCAGGAAACAACACTACACCGGGCATTGGGGAAACCTTAAAAAATCTGATTAAAGTAATCAGGATTTATCATATTGGCTTAATGGGGGGAATAAAACTTATTACCTTATTAAAGCGCAAATAAAAGCATTTAATTGCACAAGACTTGTAGTAAATTATTTATAATACGCCTTTAACAACAAATTTATATAGAACAATTGATGACAATGACTTTAATAAATCAGCATCTAATTCTTCGGGAAATTTATTTTTTTGACTTACCAATCAAAGTAAGTTTTTATTGAAATTAATTAAGCCATTTAGGTAATTCTTAAATACACTTGAAAACGTTTATTTAAACAGGTAAAGTAAAGTAAAATGTACTTCCCTTGCCAGGTTCACTTTCTACCCATATTTTACCATTATGCCGAACAATTATCTCTTTTGAAATAGAAAGCCCGACACCCAAACCCTGAAATTGAATGTTACGACCTTCTTCCCGGTAATACCGTTCAAAAATTTTGTTGAGATGTTTCTTATTAATGCCGATGCCAGTGTCTTTTATAGCTACGGTAAGGGTCTTTCTGCTTAAGCGCACATCTATAAATACTTTACCCGAACCAGGAGAATATTTAACCGCATTGTTGAGAATATTTATTACCACCTGTTGCAATCTATCCCGGTCACCCTTAATTTCATGACCTACGTTTCCCGTCAAAACAAGCTCATGGCCGGTAGAAATTATCTGCACGCTTTCAATGGCCGTTTCAAGCATTTCATTAAAGTCAAAAGTTGAAATTACCATTCCTAATTTTCCGTGCTGCATCTTACTTACATCGAGTAGTTCTTTTACCAGGTCCTCAAGTTTTACAATGGAGGCACTGGCTTTTTTTGCAAATATGAGATCATTGTTATTTTTTTCCTTCATACTATACTCTATCAACTGGATAAAAGCTTTAGCAGTGCTGAGAGGTGTTTTTAGTTCATGACTGGCAATTTTTATAAATTCGTCCTTGGCTTTTTCTTTACTTTTTTGATCCTCAATATCAGTAATTGAACCTACCCACGAGCTAACATTTCCATTATCCGATATTATGGCTGACGACCTGCAAACGTGCCAGCGGTACATGCCGTCGCTTTTGCGCTTCATCTGAAATTCAATATTTAAATTCTCAAGAGTGTTTATAGAATGCTCCAGCGCTTTTTCTACATTTTTTAATTGATCTGGCTTTAGCAAGGGCAGCCAGCCGTTTTTCAAAGTTTTAGCTAATGACATGCCTGAATATTCCAGGAAATAATTATTGAAATAAGTGAACTTCCCTTCAGGCGACGCCGAATAAGTTATTTGAGGTATGGAATCTAAAATAATTTCCAGGCTTTCAATGGTTTTTAGCTTCTCCGCTTTTTTTCTTTCTGTGATATCGTTGAACGCCAGCATAATCAATCGCCTTCCACTTTCTTCCTTTATGATTTGCCCATTGAAAACAATCGTGCGCTGTCCAATATGGGGAAAGATATGGGTCAGTTCCCAATCTGGCCTTTTTTCTCCAAGAAATAGGGTAGAGAGTTGTTTCCTTAATTCCGGAATATCCCATCCATTATCTTGTAGTTCAAATAAGCTTTTTCCGAGCGTTTCGTCCTCGGTAATGGAAAAAGTTGCATAAAACGAATGATTTGCGCTTTTGACACTAAAATCAGTATTAAGCACCAATAGCGGTTCGTGTATTGTTGCTACAATACTTTCAGCATAAATGCGGGAACTGTTATACTGCTCATTCCTGTCAAACAATTCCTGGTTTACAGTAATTAATTCTTCGTTAGTACTTTGTAACTCTTCTTTACTTGTTTCTAATTCTTCGTTCAGGCTTTGCAATTCTTCGCTACTGCTTAGCAATTCCTCATTTGCGCTTTGCAGTTCTTCATTGGCTGCTTCCTGGTCCTCGGTAATGCTACGCATATCTTCCCTGGCCAGTAACAATTCCTTCTCCAATTGTTCATTCCTAATATCACGAAAATTCTTTTGTTTATTGGCAGTTTCCCTCGCATTTTTAGCAGGTTCCTGTTTTTTGCCCGAAGCAATTTCGTTGGAATTTCTAAATAGAATCAAATAATGGGGATCAATTGCTGCAGGTAAACGAATCACTTCAATAGTTACCAATTTTTTACAATCGTTTAGGGGAATACTTTCTTTAACGATATTATCATTCGTCGTTTTTGCCTTATGCAAGGCATTTCGCAACTCAAATGATAAACCTTCACGAGCCATTTTTAATACGTTCAAACTTGCCTTGCCCGGCGAAGGTTCAAGAAAATCTCCTGTAGATCCGCGAAACTGTACAATGTCGAATTCATCATTAACAATAACTCCCGGCGGGCCGAATTTTGAAAGGATAATTTCGTCAGCATTTTTTTGAAAATCATCCTTCTTTCGCTCAATACTTCTTAGTCCGTAATCTTTGTCTTTGATCTTTTCTTCATTTTTATTTGAAGTTATATTTATAAACTTTCCTGTAACTGATTTTCTTGCAAATAATTTTCCTTTGCCAACTACGGGAGCAAAATATTCGGAGGCAGTTCCGGTAGATTCAGATTTCCCCAATAAGAGAAATCCTTTTTCATTTAATGAATAATGGAACGTTGAAAAAGCCCTCTTTTGTAAAATGGGTTCCATATAAATAAGCGCGTTTCTGCAACTGATCAAATCCATTTTTGCAAACGGCGGGTCCTTCAGGAAGTTGTGAGTTGCAAACACACATATATCCCTTATAATTTTTTTTATTTGGTAGTGGCCATCGATTTTATTAAAAAATTGATGCAACCTTTGTTCCGAAATGCCTTCCAATTGTCTTTGGGCGTACAAACCAGATCTTGCCTTTGAGATTGCCTTCTCAGATATGTCTGTCGCAAAGATTTGTATTTTAACAGCAGATATTTTGTCACTTAAATATTCATACAAGGCTATCGCAATTGAATAGGCTTCTTCGCCAGTAGAACAGCCTGCAACCCATATACGCAGCGGGTTAACGGAGGTTTTTTCTTTTGTAATTTCCGGAAACACATCTTCACGAAGGCTTTCAAATGCCTTTGCATCCCGAAAGAATGAGGTAACAGGTATAAGGAGGTCATAAAACAACGTTTCCTGTTCATCTTTATCATGCTGAAGAAGTCTTAAATAATCACTTACGTTTTCGAGTTTGAGTATCGCAATCCGGCGGAGAACGCGCCTGTGAATGGTTGTCTGTTTGTAATAGCCAAAGTCAGCCGCGTATCGCATCCGAATCACAGCAAGAATTTGGCGAAAATCTTTTTCTTCCTTTTCTTGAACAGCGTCACCCTGACCGTTAGATTCAAGTTTTTTTAAAGTGCCATCCATTTGAAGTAGCCGGGAAGGCATTTCTTCCGGCTTCAAAATAAAGTCAACTACTTCAGATTTAATGGCGCTTAAGGGCATGTCTTCGTATGCGGCAGAATTTGGATCTTGCGCAAATGTAAGGCCACCATGTTCTTTAATGCTTCGCAATCCGGAGGTCCCATCTGCCCCGGTTCCAGATAATACAATACCAATTGAGTGTGCCTCGTGTACTTCTGCCAGTGAAGTAAAAAATATGTCTATCGGCATGTTCTTTTGATCTTTTGGACGGGTACTTAATTGGAGTATTCCGTCATTTGCCGATAATATTTTATTGGAAGGAATTATGTAAATATGATTCGGTTCTACTTTAATGTTGTCAGTCACTTCTGCCACCGAAATATTAGTTTCCCGCTGTAGAATTTCAGGCAATGTGCTATTATGTTCAGGATGTAAATGTTGTACCAGGATAAAAGCCATTCCAGACTTTGCAGGTATCGCTTTAATGAATTTCTTAAATGCTTCGAGCCCACCCGCAGAAGCTCCTATGCCTACTACCGGAAAAAGGTTTTTGGAAATTGTTTTTGATCTTTTTTTTGCAGCTTTAGGCATCATCTAAATTATAAGAAAAAATAACAAGATTATTGAATTGCCAAAATATATTTAAAATAAAAAAAGACTTTCTTAAAGAAACTTTTCGAAGAAATAGTTCGTTTCATTTACTTATCATCCATAATATTTATGAATTATCGGGTAAATCGACCCCAAGATTTTTTAGGATATTTATGGCTTCCGGCGTCACTTGCCACCAGGTTTCCGTATTGCCTTTCACCATTACTGGTTTTCGTACAATCAGGTCTCGGTTATATAAGCTATTAAAGGATCCATTAATATCGACTGGTCCGAATGGTACATTTTGTTGCTGCTTCAAATATGCTTCCAATAAGGCCACAATCATTAATTTGGAAAGTCTATGTTCTTTCTTTTTAATGTAAAGCGAAGTTATCTTTGACATCATATTTACAAGGTAGTAATTATTGAAGAAATGAAGCAACATTAGTTTATAAATCAGGCCGTTGCTTGCTCCGCGTCAAAATTTTTTTTACTTAAGGATTACCAAAAATTGACTTGCCCTTTGCTCTTTTTTATCGGGCTCTGTTGAAGCGCTTGCTCAAAAGTTTATTCAATTTATTATTTAGACTTTATCTTCGCTCAAAACATCAAGCATGAATTTACATGAATACCAGGCAAAGGAATTATTGAAAAAATTTAGCGTTCCGGTACAGGAAGGCATAGCGTGCAATACTGTAGCTGAAGCTGAGGAAGCATATCGCTATATTAATAGCGAGTATGGGAGCAAGTTTGCGGTTATAAAAGCACAGATACACGCAGGCGGCCGCGGTAAAGGAACTATTAAGGGAACCGATCAAAGGGGAGTGGCCGTGGCAAAAAATGCGGAAGATGTAAAAAGGATCGTTCAAAATCTTTTGGGAGGTACGTTAGTAACTATTCAAACCGGGGAGGCCGGCAAATTGGTGAATAAGGTATTAGTTGCACAGGATGTATATTATGACGGTCCGGAAAAAGTAAAGGAGATTTATTTGTCGATTTTATTGGACAGGGCAAAAGGAAAAAATGTGATCATGTACAGTACTGAAGGCGGTGTAAATATTGAAGATGTAGCACATCATACTCCTGAAAAAATATTTAAAGAATGGGTAAATCCCGGAGGCGGCCTTCAGCCTTTTCAGGCAAGAAAAATTGGATTTAATCTCGGCCTCAAAGGAGGTGCCTTTAAAAATTGCATAAAATTTGTCACGAATTTATATAACGCTTACGTTGGGCTCGACTGTAGCATGCTGGAAATAAACCCTCTCTTCAAAACAAGTGATAATAAAATAATTGCGGTTGATTGTAAAATGAACATTGATGATAATGCATTGATGCGCCATCCTGATATAGCTGCGTTGCGGGATGTTTCTGAAGAAGATCCAACAGAAGTAGAAGCTGCAAAGTTCAACTTAAATTTCGTGAAGCTTGATGGCAATGTAGGTTGTATGGTGAATGGTGCTGGCTTGGCCATGGCAACAATGGATATGATAAAATTGAATGGTGGTGAGCCTGCAAATTTCCTTGACGTTGGGGGTACTGCTAATGCGCAAACTGTAGAGGCCGGCTTTAGAATTATACTTAAAGATCCCCAAGTAAAAGCGATACTCATAAATATTTTTGGCGGAATTGTGAGATGTGATCGTGTAGCCCAGGGCGTTATAGATGCATACCAATCGATCGGTAATATTAAAATTCCAATTATTGTAAGGCTCCAGGGAACCAATGCAGAAGTGGCGAAAGACCTGATAGATAAAAGTGGCTTGAAAGTTCAATCTGCAATATTATTGAGTGAGGCAGCTCAACTGGTTAATAAGGCAGTGGCATAATTATTTGCCGGCGGGTTTTCTTTCATAAAAATTAAAACCGCCTTCGTGCTTTATCAGCGTACAACCGTTACAGGTAGTATCAAAATTGGTATTAGTTATTTTTACTACGAAAAAGGCAGGCCGGTCAATATTTCCTTTTAATAAAAATTTCTCATCTGCTTCACCATAAACCGGTGAAGCAGTTTTTTTTGCATAAAAATATTGCGCATAACTTTTGAAGCCTATCGGCCATACATAAACGTTTTTGCCCTGCAGGGTTTCATAAAAATCAATTGCCGGGCCTTGTGAATACCTTTCTATTTTTGGAACTACGGCAAGCAAATAAATGAAAAGACAAACTGCAGTTGAATAGAACAAGAACAGTATTCCCTTCATATTTTCTTTTTTGTAAAGAAGTATAAGCGAACATACGACCAACATAAAATATGTTACTCCAATAAAACTTTCGTAGCCGCTCCAATTTACCGCAACGTTAAGGCTGGCAACGGCAAAACGATCATGTAAATAAGGAGTGATTAAATATGCATGTGTGGCGATATAGGGAATTGCTGCAAGTAAAAAAGAGAAGGTGAATCCCACAATTGTGAGAAGGACCAATACATAATTTTTTATTTTGGAATTATTTTCAACAAGATTATTTAAATAAATAGTTGCAAGAAATGCCAGCGGCATATAAGTAAGCGAAGAGTAATGAACGATTTTGGTGGTAGTGATGCTAAAGAGAATCATCACTGTCCAAAATAGAATTTTCATGAACAATGTAAAGTCATTTTTCCCAAATTCTTTTTTGCCAAAAAATACCGGAAGTGCAATTATTGAAATAGGAAAGCAACCCAAAAATACTACCACAAAATGATAGTAAAATGGCTCACCATGGCTGGCAACAGGATGCAAAAAAAGATCGACCTGGTAAGTGAGAAATTCTTTCAGAAACCAAAATCCATTATTGATCACTTCTATTCCAAACCAGAAAAAACAGACAACTGAAAACATTAAAATAAATACAAGTATCTTCTTAAAGCCCGGGAAATTTTTGAACTTCGTGAATATAAAATACGTTAAAAAAGTTATGCCGAATACGAGCAGTCCAACAGGCCCTTTTGTTAATGTAGCAAGCCCTATGAGTAATCCTGCTAATGCAACGTACAATAGATTGGACGAAGGTTCCGTCCGTTTAATATCCCTGAACATGAAGTAAATAGCCAGGAAAATAAAGTAGTTAAATACCGGATCTATTATTGCCGATTTAAAATATAAATGTGGCAGAAAAGTTCCGAGATAACTGATAGCCCATATAAAACCAAACCTTGGACTTTTATACTTCTTTCCAATTATAAAAAGTGTTACTAAGGTGATGATTCCAAATAGTGCATTGGGTAATCTTGCCGCAAATTCATTGATGCCAAAAAGTTTCATACATCCTGCTTGTAACCAAAAAAATAATGGAGGCTTTTCCCAAAAGGGCTGAAAATTTATTTGAACTCTGTGATAATTCCCTGTTACGATCATTTCACGCGCTGATTCGGCAAAATTGATTTCGTCCCAATCAAAAAGATGCACGTTACCAAGGAAGGGGATAAAGAAAAAAATACCCGACAAAATAATGATAGTAAGGTATGTTTTACTCTGTAATTTATAATTTAGCGGGTGAGCAATTTCCATTTATATATTTTAATCCTGGTAAGAAAATAAAGCATTGAAACTTTCAGGACGCCGAAGCCATAAGTGATGCTTCTTTTTAAATTGATGGAAGAGGCCTCTTTAAAATATTTAGTAGGACAGGTAACTTCAGCAATTTCAAAATTATTATAAAATATTTGGGCTACCATCTGGTTATCAAAAATAAAATCATCAGAATTTATATCAAAATTAATGGTGTCCAATACGTCGCGGTGGTACGCCCTGTATCCCGTATGATATTCTGAAAGCTTCTGGTTCATCAAAAGGTTTTGAAAAAATGTAAGAAACCTGTTAGATATATATTTATACATTGGCATTCCACCCTTCAAAGCGCCTTTGCCCAGGATGCGGCTTGCGAAAACAACTTTATACAAATCGTTTCCGATTATTGAAACCATTGCCAGGAGAAGCTTTGGAGTATATTGGTAATCGGGGTGAAGCATTATAATAATGTCAGCATTCAATTCAAGCGCTTTGTGATAACAGCTTTTTTGATTTCCTCCATAGCCCTTATTTTGTGTGTGCTGAATGATATGCTGAATACCTATTCTTTTCGCAACGTCAATTGTATTATCTGAGCTTTTATCATCTACCAAAACTATTTCATCTACAATATCCAACGGTATTTCCAAAATGGTTTTTTCGATAGTGGAGGCAGCATTGTAAGCGGGAAGAACTACTACAACTTTTTTATCCTTATACATTTATATTTCCTTTTGCAAATAATATATGACCGTTACATTGTCGAAAGCGTCAAAATTAAATCTTCGCAAAGTAAATGCTTCAATTCTTTTAAAAAAAGAAAAGCCGGCAGTGATGCCGGCTTAAATATTCAACTGTAATCCTGGAAGACTTATTTTGGAAGCAATACTTTGTTGATAACGTGTATCACACCATTACTTTGATTTACATCAGCTATGGTAATATTAGCAACACCACCATTTTCATCAGTAACCATTAGCTTGTTTCCTTTGCGGGTGATGATTAAATTTTCACCTTCAACTGTTTTCAAAGTTGCTTTACCTTTTCCAGCCTTAACCATTTGCATAAGCTCTTTTGAACTTAATTTACCAGCAACAACATGGTAAGTTAATACTGCAGTTAGCTTGGCTTTGTTTTCTGGTTTTAAAAGTGTTTCAACTGTTCCGGCGGGTAATTTGTCAAACGCTTCGTTGGTTGGGGCAAACACGGTGAATGGGCCAGGGCTTGATAATGTTTCAACTAAGCCTGCTGCTTTTACTGCTGCTACCAGAGTTGTGTGATCTTTCGAATTTACTGCATTTTCAACAATGTTTTTTGTTGGATACATTGCAGCACCACCAACCATTACGGTTTTGTTCATCGATCCCATTTGGGCAAAAGTTGCTGTCGAAATAAATGCTGAAAAAATAAATAATCCTAATAATTTAATCGTTTTCATTTTTTTTGTTTTTATAATTTAATTTCTATCATCTACGCAAAATGGAAATAAAAGGTTTTAATTTATTAAAAAAAAGGATAACTAACTGTTGCGCTTATACGCAAATGATAATTATTAGTTATTAAATAATTATTGCACAAAAGAAATAGTGAAAAAAAATTGGTTAAAGGAATGACGCAATCAGATTTTAGCGATCACATACATTTCGTCCATGGTTGGAGTAGGGCTGCCGCCGGTTTTTTCCAGCGTAATTGCAAAGGCCTGGGCGTGACCAAAAGATTTCATTTTTTGAATATGGTATATGCCTTTTTCAGTGGTTATCATTCCTGCATCTACCGGCTTTCCGTCAACAATAGCCCAAAGTTGGTACTGCTTTCCTCCTGGCGTGGCAGGCAAGTTAGAAGGATCAACATAAACCTGGCCGGTATTTTTCATCCAGTATATTTTCGCCAGGGCATCAGGGGCATGAGGCGTACCATTTAAAACAACCGGCAAAGCATTTTTATCACTCATCACGTTAATATCTGTCTTCATTGCGAGGTTAGCCTGGCGCTCCTGCTCCATTTTTTTTTGCGCTACCTGTAATTCATTATTAACAGACTGGTACTTCGAATAATAAAAATAATTAAATGCAATGCTTCCTATTAATAGAAGTATTGCCGCGGCTGCGGCATATTTAAAAGAGGAAGGAATGCGGTATATTTTAGCCCCGGCTATATTATCCTTAATAGCATCTATGCTCCTGAGATTTCCTTGCTGTGAAGAGGATATCGATGCAAATATTTTATTTTTTACCTCCGGTGAAGGTTCAATTGCATGAGATTGTGCGTAGGTTTCCAACGACATTTCAGTCTCTTCAATTTCCTTTTTTAATTCAGGAAACTGCTTCACCCAAGTTTCCACCTGCAGCGTTTCTTCGGGAGAAGAAATGCCCAGAGCATATAGCTCAAGTAAACCAGATAATATGATGTCTTCTTTGTTCAATTTAATTTCTTAATACTTTTCTTAATTCAAAGATTGCCGTTCTCATTCTTGTCTTCACAGTACCCAAAGGAATACCCAGTTGATTAGATATTTCTTCTTGTGTAAATCCGCCAAAGTAGGCGAGATCAATAATTTGTTTCTGATCGTTTTTGAGAAGGGTTAAATGCTTTCTTATTCCTAGCGCGTCAAAGCTTTCTGCAGTATTGGCGTTGTTGCTTATGTTATCTACGCTATTCTCTGAATTTTGGATTTTAGATTGTTTTTTATAACCCTTGCTTCTTAGTGTATCAATAGTTAAATTTCTGGTGAGGTTCATCATCCAGGTAAAAAGCCGGCCCTTCGAACTATCGTAATTCGAAAAATTATTCCAAATTTTTATGAATGCTTCCTGCAAAACATCCTCAGCTAATTCCCGGTCTTCAAGCATTTTAAAAATAACTCCAAATAATGCTGCAGAATAATTATCATATAAATATGCAAAGGCCGGTTGATCCCTTCTTTTCAATAGGTGTATCAATTCTTCTTCACTATATTTCTTTATTTCAGCCAAAGGTTAGTATATATAATTAAAAGATACTTAAGATTAAAAAAATGAAGATAGCGTATTTTAAATTTTAGAAATAAAATTTCAAATGTTATGATAAATAAAAAACCGCAGCTAATTTGGAAGCATGATTTCTAAAAATATGATACAATTTGTAAAGAATAATGTTCAGTTTTCAAAATAACTAACACTTCCGCCAACCCAGTCTTTATCCATATTGTACCTTACGCCGATCATTTTCCCCTTACTTAATCTTGCAAGGTTAGTAACTGCTACTGGCCTTTCCATTCCATCTTTCCAAAAATAAAACAACCGAATCTCAGCCTTTGCGGGCACGTTGGGAGTCTTTATCACATCGGCATATTTCACTTTTCTTTGTAAAATCCAATTTTCAGGATCGGCAACCCCATCTATATCTTCCTTTTTTACATCTATAATTACGCCCTGGCCAGCAAATGAAAATAGAGGCTTCAAAACAAAATTTTCAAGATCGCCCGGCAGTTGCTTTACTTCATTAAGGAAAAAAGTTTCAGGAACATAAGGATGATTTATAAAAGGCAAGGTGAATTTACTTATTCTATAAAACCAATTGGGGTGCGTGGCCCATTCCACGTCAAGTGGCTGGGTAATATCAACCACATCGCCGAGGTCTTTTTTTATATGTGACAGCTCATCAAAAATGATCCGGTTATAAATTCGTTTTACTTCAATTTTTTTGTCGTCTTTATAATAAAACAATTTTTTTCCTTCTTGTTTTAACTCTGTAAGACAAACAATAGGTATTTCTAAAAAATCGTTAGTGCAATAAAAGTCGATGCGTGTTTTTTGCTCATGCGGTTTTATTTCAAGTAAGATGACATTTTCGGCTTCATGCTTGCCCAATATGATCTCTTTTAATAACTGCACATAGGTATCATCGTTATATCCATTTAAATAATGACTGAAATTTTTGGGGATTGAAAAATGTTTTTCAAGCACTTGCGGATAATAAAGCTGGAAGGCAAATAAGGTAGGAAAGCCCTGCATTTCCACAAGTTGTGGTTCAAGTTCGCCGTTTTCGTTTTCGCAAACCCCAAAATCGAAAGCTATAAAATGAGTATGATCGTTTTCGTTTGGCACATTTTCACTTACAGGAATTGCGCGGTTTGTAAGTTTTTTAAAGTCGGGTGCTGTTATAAAATCAATGATTGATTCGCAAGCTTCCAACATTTTATTGGTAAATTCTTTTGGAACAAATATGGGCGTTTCAGCAATTCGAAATACGGTGGCGTCAGGATGCCGGCTATCAAGATCCTTTAAAAAAACATCATATTTTTCTTTAGTAAAATCGTTATTAAATTGTTCCCGGAGTTTGGGTATCATGGAATTTTACTTTTGCCTGAAAAAAGAAAGGTAAGAAAATAAAAGCGCCCGCTGATTTTAAGCAGGCAGAAATAAAATTATTCTTTGCAACAAAAATGAATTAATCAGGCTGTAACTGGTTGATATAATCCTGCTGCAATATTTAAGAAATTTGGAAGTATATGCGCGTTGGTCCACATAATTTTATCAGGATCGTTGAGACGTTTAATCATTGATTCCCATTTGTCAAATCCATAATTTTCTATAACTGTTTTCTTTTTTTGATCGGTTTGCAAATACATACTCATACCTATTGCATCGGCTTCAGGATGAAATTGAGTGCCTATAAAATAATCGCTAAACCGTATGCCCATTATGGCCCGCTCAAAGGGAAGGTGCGGCCTGTCTTTTTCAATGCACAATATTTTAGCGCCTTTGTGAAGAATAGTCATTTGTGGTTCTATCACCTGGAAATCGCGGCTGTCTACGGCATAAAAAGGATCAGTCATTCCTTCAAAAACCGGCTCATCAAATCCTTCTGGCAGCAAATGAATTGGAAACACTCCAAAGGAGGTCGATTTTCTAGCGCAAACGTTTGCAAGTTTCCAATGGCGGCAAACAAGTTGGAACGAATGGCAAATAAAAAAAACATATTTCTTATGAATGTTGGTAAAATCGTTATTCCATTTTTCTACCTCATTGAGCCATCCAAAATAATGTTTTTCCCATTCTGAGCCTTCAGATTCCAGCGGGCTTCCGGGGCCGCCAGTACTTATATAAATATCAAAAGAAAGATCAGGGACTTTATTTTCTAATCGAACATCAAATTCCTGGAGTTCAATATTTAGATGATTAATATCCCCAAATTGATTAATAATTTCACGAATACATCGCATGCCCTGGTTTTCAACACCCTCGTATAAGTCTAATATAGCTATGCGTATTTTTTTCTTTTCGCTAAAATTCATAGGGCAAATATAAATTAATTATGAAGTCAAAACTCAAATTGGAGTTCAATATATGCCATTCTCAAACGTAGAAAAGATTAAAAATATTGATTGGGAAATTCTTCTGAGAAAATAGTTTTTCGGACTAAATTCATTGCCTTCTATTTTTTTTGGTTGAAGAATTCGACTCAATTTAAGATTAATTGCCTTTTTTA
This sequence comes from Chitinophagales bacterium, assembly GCA_038245055.1. Taxonomy (GTDB): domain Bacteria; phylum Bacteroidota; class Bacteroidia; order Chitinophagales; family Chitinophagaceae; genus Ginsengibacter. The sequence goes on from JBBRSV010000022.1 coordinate 31,132, forward strand.
TTCCTTCACATTGCTTGCACATTACACAAAGGCTTTATTCGGGCACAATTAGTGCATGTATTTTTCTTAACAAACGAAATCCTTATTATGAAAGCAATATTAATTCACGAATTTGGCGGACCTGAAGTTTTAAGACTTGAAGATGTTCCGCGGCCCAAACCTATGGCCAATGAAGTATTGATAAAAGTATTTGCGTCAGGTGTTAACCCTATTGACTGGAAGATTCGCGCGGGCCATGGCCAGGAAAAATTTCCAGTTAAGTTGCCACTAATTCCGGGATGGGATTTTTCTGGTGAGATAGAAAAAGTTGGCGCGGACATAAAAAATTTTAGAATAGGTGACGAAGTTTATGGCCGGCCAGATCCAACAAAAAATGGAACCTATGCGGAGTTTGTAGTAGTTAAAGCAAATCTTATCGGTACTAAGCCTAAAAGTATAGGGCATGAAAAAGCAGCCGGAGTGCCGCTTGCAGGCCTTACCGCGTGGCAGGCTCTTTTCGATCATGGCAATTTGCAACCCGGTCAAAAAGTTTTAATTCATGCAGCTTCGGGAGGCGTGGGAACATTTGCGGTGCAGTTTGCTCACTGGAAGGGCGCTTACGTTATTGGTACAACTTCCAAAGAGAATGTTGATTTCGTTAAAAAATTAGGTGCCAATAAAGTGCTCGATTATAAAAAAGTAAAATTTGAAGAGAAGTTAAAAAACCTGGATTTGGTAATTGACCTTATTGGTGGCGATACACAAAAGCGTTCTCTTAAAGTATTAAAAAACGGAGGCACTTTAGTAACAACAGTTGCGCCTGAAACGCAGGAAGAAGCAAAGGAAAAAAATATTAAAGTCATTGGGTTTATGGCCAAGTCAGACCCCGAAGATCTTGAACAGATTGCCCAATTGATAGATTCGGGGAAGGTTCATCCTGTGATTTCTAAAATTTTACCATTAGAAAAAGCTGCAGAAGCACAACAATTAATTGAAGTGGGACATACCCGAGGCAAAATAATTTTAAAAATAATTTAGAAACATTTTGAATTGTGTAGAAACCGCAACCGAACAATCGATTATAATATGCGTTAGTGTCTAAAGCAAAAAAAATGAAAAGAAAGCCTTTGGCCCTCGTTATTATTAATTCAATTGCGTTGGCCGCTATGCTGTTTGCAAATTTCGCGGGCGCCACAGGTTTTTTTTCAAGTGAAAATGTTGGGGATATAAGCCATAAATATGATACGCTTTTTGCACCCGCGGGTTACACGTTTATAATTTGGAGCCTGATATTTTTACTGGCTGTCTGTTTTGTTATTTATCAATGGATATTGCTAAAAAACGGTGATCCTAAGAAATATATTGAGCGCACCGGGGTTTGGTTCATTGTAAGCAATGTTGCCAATGCGTGTTGGATATATTGTTGGTTAAATGAGCAAGTAGGCTTGTCCGTTATATGCATCCTTGTTTTACTATCAAGCCTTATAATTTTAACTATCAACCTACGGCTTGAATTAGATGATGTTCCCGTACGTGAAATATTTTTTGTGTGGTGGCCGGTCACTTTTTACCTTGGCTGGATAATGGTTGCAACTATTGCCTGCATTGCAGCGTGGCTTACTTCAGTTGGCTGGTCTCGGTTTGGGATCAACCAAAATACCTGGGCAATTACCCTTATTATCGTTGCATGTTTTATTTACCTTCTTTTAATTAAAATGCGAAACATGCGTGAGGCTTCGTTGGTTGGTATTTGGGCATTTATAGGCATCGCTGTACGGCAATGGTATCAATTTAAAGATATTTCGTGGGTGGCAATTGTTGCTTCCATTATATTAATGGCGGCATCCTTCATTCATGTTTATAAGAACAAATATTACAATATACCTTTAAAATTAAAAAGAGGTGAGTGGTAATAATGATGTTAATAAAAGTTGCTTTTAATTGGACTAATCAGTCTTCATCCATCGCTATTTTCATAAAAGAAATTACTTCATCATTTACGTCTTCAGTATATAGCATTCGAAAATGATGATTGAATTGATTGTTATCTCCAGGCACTTGTGCTATTTTTTGAAAACATAAATTATCGGGATAGGATTTTTTAAATGGAAAAACGATATGAATAAAATTTTTCCCCAATTGAGTAATCCATGCAATTCTCTTTTTACCGTTGGAAATGCCAATCATTGTTTTGGCAGGGTGTAGGGTTATCATCCCCAACTTTTGATATTCATTTATAAAATGATGAAACAGGTACATTGTGTAGTCTGACTTACCCTTTAAAAAATCTTCGATTGTTTTACTTTGCGGTGCAGCCTTCATGAAATATTTATTTTGATGAGACAAATTTACAGTTATTAATCACACTTAATATTGAGCTAGACTGAATCATTAGGTAGATGAATTGCCACATTTCAATTTGAAAATTAAAACGACTTCAATTCATTTTGCTTTCACATCAAAAGGAAAAATTATCAAGATGTTTTTGTGAAAGAGCTTTAAAATGGTTTCAAAATTTTATCTGACCAAAAGCAAAAAATGAAATTAAATTCGATTTAAATAATTATAAGTAATTTGATCAAATAAAATTCAATAAATATTATGCAAAAAATATATGGTCGCTTCTTGAAATCAATTTCAATATTCTTTGTTCTGACAATAATTTTTATAAGTACAATCGCAGTAGCAAATGCTTCCGGTTTCACTCCAGGAAAATCTGACTCAGTAACCATCCAGGGAAGATGGGATATGACGGTTGATATGGGCGGCAAAATGTCTCCTTCATGGCTGGAGATTCGTCACTCAGGATTACACATGCTTGTTGGGTCTTTTGTGGGTACCGGAGGAAGTGCGCGCCCTATTTCACGCGTCAATTTTGTTGATGGAAAAATGAGTTTTTCTATTCCTCCACAATGGGACCGCGAAGAAAGCGATCTTTCTGTTGAAGGCACACTCAAAGACGACGATAGTTTAGCAGGAACGCTGACCTTGCCTAATGGAAAATCCTATAATTGGACTGCAAAAAGAGCGCCGTTACTTAACCGCTCCTCACCACCTGTATGGGGCAAACCAATTCATCTTTTTGATGGTAAAAATTTAGATGCCTGGCACGCTACAGGTGAGAACCAATGGGTGGCAGAATCAGGTGTCATGAAAAGTCCGCATTCGGGTTCAAATCTTGTTACCAAACAGGCTTTTAAAGATTTTAAATTACATATTGAATTCCGGTATCCGGTTGAAAGTAATAGTGGCGTTTATTTAAGAGGCAGGTATGAAGTGCAGGTGATCGACAGCAAAGGTATGGAGACCTCAAACGTTTTGCTGGGTGGTGTTTACGGCTTCTTAACTCCCAGCGAAATGGTAGCCATGGCACCAGGTGAATGGCAATCTTTTGATATTACGCTTGTTGGAAGGATGGTGACGATTATTGCGAACGGAAAGATGATTATTTGTAACCAGGCGATACCGGGTATTACCGGTGGTGCAATTGACAGTAACGAGGGAGAGGCAGGTCCGATTCTTCTCCAGGGAGACCATGGGCCAATTGACTACCGGAACATTATTATAACTCCTGCGAAGTAATTTTAGCTCACGGTTTTTGATTTCATGTATCAACTTATGAAGTCCAGCAACTGGACTTCCTTTTCTATTAATAGTTTTAGCAGTGTTACCTGGTTTCCGGCTCTTATGAAATTTTGATTTTCATATTTTGCTCCATAGTAAATATCATTGTATAGATGGTCAGTTAGGAAACGCAGTGCCTGCATGTAAATCATGAATTTACCGGCGTAAATAAAATGATTTTTTTCTTCAACTGATAATTCGCCTTTCATTTCACCCATATAGCCCTTCCAAATCGCTTTAAAATATTCATCCCTGATTTGGATTTTAGAAAAATCTTTTTCTTCTTCGTTTACTGGTGACAGATAGGTTCGGAGCATGTCGCCTACATCGCTAATAAAATATCCTGGCATTACTGTATCCAAATCAATTACACAAAGCCCTTTATCATCGTCGTTGAAAAGTATATTACTTATTTTAGTATCGTGATGTGTGACACGAATTTTAAACAAAGTATTTTGTAAAATACTTTCATAGGTATCCACAATTTTCTTATTCTTTTTGATATAATCAATTAGCTCGACGGATTGTTTTATGCGGGGCTTGTTTCCTGTTTTCAGGGCCGTTAAAAATTGATGGTATCGAAGTGAAAGGTTATGAAAGTCGGGTAACGTAATTTGTAAATCCGCTGCGGGAAATTCGGATAATATTTTAGTGAACTGGCCAAACTTTCGGCCGGCTTCATAAGCTTGTTCAGGTTTTTCAGCGGCGTCAATTGTGTGTGAGTTTTTTACATAAGGAAAAAGGCGGAAATAGCCTTCGCCTTCAATGAAAGCCATATATTCATTGGCTTTTGTTTTTATTGGTTTAATAAATAAATAGCCGGGATGCGTGGAAGCCAAATAATCTGAAACCAACGCTATATTTGATGCAATAGCTTCGGGATGTTTGAAAATTGTTTGATTTATTTTCTGTAAAATATAATCCTCGTACGCATTTTTTACCCGCCAGGTTGTATTAATAAGTCCATTTCCAAAAGGGATAATCTCAAATGCTTCAGGCGATAAATTATATGCTGAGAATATTTTTTTCATTACTTATTTCCATGACCTCCATCGCGTTTGCGGGATCAATCTTATACGAATTTGAGCAACTGAAAAAATTTGTCGACCAAATTGTTTTTAAAATTTTATGCAGGAAATTTTTGCTTATAAAATTCAATTGATTCATTAATAATTTCGTAGGCTTTTTCTTTAGTTTGGAAATCATTGATCTCAACTTTTTTATTTTCCAGCACTTTATACTGCTCAAAATAATTCTTAAGAACCTTTATAAAATGCTGCGGCAAATCATACATGGTTTTTATATAATTCACACCAGGATCTTTTGCGGCTACTGCAATTATTTTATCATCGATCATGCCTCCATCAATCATCTGCATGTTTCCGATAACATAAGCCTCTACCAAACATAACGGTTGAATAGATTCAGAACACATGACCAAAATATCGAGCGGATCCTCATCCTGGCCAAGTGTTTGAGGAATAAATCCGTAATTGACAGGGTAGTGAAATGAAGAATAGATGACCCTGTCTAATTTAAGTAAACCAGTTTTTTTATCTATTTCATATTTGGATTTTGATCCTTCAGGAATTTCAATAAGCGCATTTACAAGGTGTGGCGCTTCGGGGCCATAATGGGCGCCATGCCATGGGTGTAGTACGTACATGTTATTTGGTTTTTTTGGTTGGTTCATTTTTTATCAATTTTTGTTCCGGCTTTATACCTGATCACCTCAGCTTTTTCTATTGTTATCAGCCCGCCAGACTTTGATTCTTCAAATAAATTTTCAATGATGATGATAAATTTTCTGATCTTTTCTTCAGTGTCAACAATTTCAATGACCAGCGGAAGATCTATTGATATCTCTAAAAGTTTAGAAGTGTGAACAACACTGTTGGCGCCGAATCCCATTATTCCACGCGTTACAGTGGCGCCGGCAAGTGATTGTTTTTTTGCTTCAAATACAATTGCTTCATAAAGTGGCCGGTGACCTGCCTTATCCGATTCTCCAATGAAAATTCTTAAAAGTTTTACGTCAGAATTATTTTCCATTTCACAAATATTTAATTAAGGTAATACCTGTAAAGGTTGCGAGCAGGCCAATACCTACGCTGCACATAACATAAATAAACGATTGCCACAATTGTCCGTCGCGGAGCATGCCTACCGTCTCATTTGAGAACGCTGAAAATGTTGTGAATCCACCAAGAAAGCCAGTTGCCAAAAATAAGCGAGTTTCCATTGAAATATTGCCCCTGTCACTTAGTCCAAATACCAGCCCTATGAGAAAACAACCTAAAATATTTACGCTCATTGTGCCAAAGGGGAAAGTAGATAAGAATTTATTTTGTATAAATAACGACAACAAATATCTTAAAATACCGCCTATGAAACTTCCAATGCCTATAGCTAAAATTATTTTCATCGCATGCCCGTTATTTACATATTACCATTGAAAGTGTATTTAAAATCAACAAGCCATTCATTATTCTTTCTAACCATTTTTAATTTTGAAGGTTGGTTTTTATAAGTGTTAGAATAGGTAATAATGTTAACCGAATCAGATAACGCTTGTGTAGAATCAATTAAAATATTTGCTTCCTTGTATCCTTGTTTTTCATCCTTACTCCTCTTCCTGTTAAAATCTTTAAGCCCGTTAAAATATTCCATATTAGTACTGTCTTTTAGCAGGTATTTCTCTGCTTCATCATAGTCTCCCTTTAAAGTGGATTCTATAAAGCCTCTGCCGGATTCCAGTGGATCTTTTTTACTTACTTCAGCGGAACGGTTACATGAAATAATAATAAAAATGAAAACAAATAATCCGGTTTGTAATTTTTTCATTTGGGTAATTTAAAAAACTAAGGTAATTATCTTTCTGCTGTAAATAAAAAACACCCTTAAATAAGGGTGGTATATCAAAATTCCTTGTAAATACTTATATTATTTTGCCGGACTGTTAAGCATTTTATTCGCGCTATCCATCATTTTTCTCGCTTCCATCATTCTGTCCTTTGTAAGCGAATCTACGTTTGGCATCGCTCCATTCATCATTTTTAGTGAATCGTTCGTCATATTTTGAAGCCCGCTCATCCCATGTTCCTTCATCTTCTTTTGCGCCATTTGCATGAGCGTGGAAAAGTCGATCGCGACCTTCCAGCCATCTTCATTTTTCAGTGTAAAGTCAACGGATTCCCCGGATTTTTTGTCTTTCACAGGCACTGTCGCAACGTCTCCGTTTATCACTGCATTTCCCAATTCTATATTTTCTTTTTTGTATTGCATAGCTTCTGAACTGTCAGGCATCTTTTGCATTCCCATTTGCATCATTCCCAACATTCCTTCACTATCTTTCGTAGTATATTTTTTTGCTGTTACAAAATCCTTCTTAGCCAGCGCATCAAAAAAATCAGAGAGAATAATTTTTGGATCTCCACCTGCTGATTTACAACCGGTAAATAATGTAAATAATATTATAACTGCCGTAGATACTGATAAAATAATTCTCTTCATACATGCTTTAGTTTAAGAGGCAAAAGTAATATTTAATTTAAAATGGTGTTAATGATTAGCCGTCGTAGCTCAAATTAAAATTTAATCCGGTTCATTCGTTACCAGCCCTTATTTAATAAAAAAAGACAGCCAAAAGCTGCCTCTTTTTTTATAAATAATTAAAATAGATTTTACCGGTGCTCTTCCATTTCTTTAATTTTTTCTTTGTCGTAAGCCTTGATGATTGCCTTAACGAGTTTATGCCTTACCACGTCATCTTCATCAAGTTCTACATGGCCAATTCCTTCAATATGCTTTAAAATTCTTGATGATTTTTCCAGGCCACTTTTCACCTTTGGAGGAAGATCGATTTGCGTAACATCTCCCGTGATTATAGCTTTTGCATTAGCGCCGATTCTCGTGAGGAACATTTTAAGTTGAAGGTCTGTAGAGTTTTGAGCTTCATCTAAAATAATAAAAGCGTTGTCAAGCGTACGGCCACGCATATACGCAAGTGGCGCAATTTCAATCGTTCTCGTGGTCATATAATATCCTAACTTATCCGCAGGAATCATATCGTCCAACGCATCATATAACGGTCTTAAATATGGATCAATTTTTTCTTTAAGATCACCAGGAAGAAAACCCAGGTTTTCACCGGCCTCAACTGCCGGCCTCGTAAGAATTATTTTTTTTACCTGCTTGTTCTTAAGGGCCCTTACAGCAAGTGCAACTGCAGTATAAGTTTTACCGGTACCAGCGGGGCCAATTGCAAAAACAATATCATTTTTATCAATCGAAGAAACCATCAATTTTTGATTTGCAGTTCTTGCTCTCACAGTTTTGCCGTTCGGGCCAAAAACCAAAATCTCGTTAGGATTTCGCTCAATAAAATTATCGATAACTTTTTCGTCGTCACCACCGAGTATTTGCTCGAGATAATTTTCAGTCATGTGTCCATTTCTTTCAAGATATTGCACGGCCAAATTTATTTTGTCCCTCGCATCTTCAATTTGTTCCGGTGCGCCGCTAAGCTTGATTTGAGTACCGCGACTTAAAATTTTTAAACGAGGGAATTTCTTTTTAAGAATGTCAAGCTTTCCATTGTTTACTCCAAAAAATTCAATAGGGTTAACTGTTTCGAGATTAATAATAGTTTCAGTCAATAGGTTTAGGTTTAATGATTAAAAATATATCCGTTTCTTGTTGTAAAATTCGTTTTATCAAATATAAAAATCATATAACTGCTTTTACTAATTTACTTATACACACTTAGTTGAAAAAGTTAAATAAATTTCGGTTGCAAAATAACAAGTTCATTGATTTTTTTTTCACTTTGCGATTTTTAAAATAATTTCGGTTTAAATTATATAAAATGAAAAAAAGCTATTGGATTATCCTTGCATGTTTCATGAGCGTGTTCCTGTTCCAGGCATTCACTACGCCCACGGATCCTCATCATACTAATTTACAAATTCTTCCTAAAGATATTTCCGATCACGATCTTGATAGTGTAATGCACCACTTCACTGCATCACTTGGAGTGAAATGTAATTTCTGCCATGTAAGAAATGAAGCTGAGCATAAAATGGACTTTGCAAGTGATGATAAGCCTGAAAAGAAAATAGCAAGGAAAATGATGCTTATGGCTATTGATATTAATAAGAATTATTTTAAAATGGATCGCCATGATATGGATCACGACCACGACATGAATAAGGATATGGACCATGATCATGCAATGAACAATGATAAAGATCATGACCATGATATGAATAAAGATATGAACCACGATATGCATGATATGGACACATCAAATATGGTGGCTTCCAGTTACATGTTGAGGTCGGTTACCTGCTACACATGCCATAGGGGAGATGAACATCCTGAAAAAAAGCCACCTTTACACCAGGACGGGCCGCCACCGCCACCTCCGGGACTTCCCAAGCCAGCAGATAGTAAATAGAATGGCGGTTTTTAAGCATTGCCATAACGAAGATGAAGGTAAATATTGCAGTTTTTGCGGAGAGACATCTGAGGCAAGCCGAATTACAATTCATTCAATTTTGCATGAAATTGTTCATACAATAACTCACGCAGATACCGGCTTTTTTTATACTTTAAAAAATCTCGCAACAAGGCCGGGCATTATGCAGAAGGCTTACCTGGAAGGAGAAAGAAAGACTAATCAAAAACCTTTTTCTTTGTTTTTTATTTGCGCAAGCGTTACTGCCATTGCATTGCATTTTACTAACACGGCACCGGAAGTTTCACGTAGTCATTTCGATATAGTAAAAGCAAACTTTTTCAAAAATTATTACGTGATTTTGCAGTCGATACTGCTCCCTGTTTATTCTTTTTTCCTCCGGGTAATTTTAGGTAATAAGAAACTCAATTATGCTGAAGCTCTTGTCTTCATGCTTTATTCACTCGCCTTTTCACTACTTATTATTATCCCTTTAAATTTCGCCGGTTTTATTCCCGGGTTTAGGTATGAGCAGTACCTTGAAGAAATTTTTTTAACCGCCTACATGATTGCTACAAACCTTAATTTTTTTACTGAACAAAAGAAATGGATTGTAGTTATAAAGAGCATTGTTTTGATGTTCGCATGTTATTTGCTTTCCAATTTTATAGCGCGTCAAGCCATAAACTTTATGCTTTAAATGGCTAATCAATCTCAAACAAAAGAAATTGTGTTTTTTCTAATGGATTAAAATTGTTGTCTGCAACGAATAATAACGATTTTTTTCCGTTTTCAAGTAATGGCCCAAATGTTACACCTTCTATATTGTCAATATAAATTCCCAGGTCATCCATATTCAATAATAATTTTTTTGAAATAAATTTAATGCCTTTCTTATTTTTTAATGAGGGCATATCGGCTATATTTTCGGCCGAAGAAATGTCTGCTAAAAAAACCTTGATAGTGCATGCCATGCGGCCGATAGAAAAAGATCTTTCAATAACCAGCATTTTATTATCGCCAACGTATAATATGTCTGGGATGCCGTTTATTTCAAAAGCATTTGAAGGCATAGGAGCGTGCGCCACAGGATCGATAACGTATGCATATTGGGCAATGGGCTTTTTTGTCGCCATATCAAATTTCAAAATGCGGATAATTCCACTGGAATCGTTTAGCCCTGCCCGTGAGCCATCATCATAAATAGGCTCTTCTACATTAACAAATAACGTTTTATAATTATTAGCAAACGTTAATCCTTCGAACACGCCATTTCTCCGGGGACCGGATTCAGTTTGTTTCATGCGCACTTGCGGTGGCAGCTCAAACGTATCTATAAATGTGCCGCCTGAATTTATTTCTGTTACAGAAGGATTTTCGAGGATCACCTGGCCTGGTTTTAGTATACGCTCCCCTTCGCTGCTCCATACAAAAGTATTTTTTTTAGGATTGTAACGCAGTGCTTCAGGATCCGGTGTATGATATGGATCGCTTTGCGAATTTGGGTATGTGGTGCCTTCACTATTTTTAAGAAATGTGACACCTGAAAAAACAACGCTGTCTATTTTATTTTGATTGATATTAATTTTTGCTTCATAAAATCTTGCCGGGTTATGTTCAGATCTATCATCCGATATCAGGTAGTAGGCATTTTTAGCCGGCAGGTAATCTATTCCGGAAAGGCCGCCGATAGTGGTATTTTGGAAATCTTTATTGAATGGAACATCATATTCGCTTAAAAATTTTAAATGAGTTGTACTTCTATTAGCTAAAATTTTTTTTGAAGATGTGCAGGAAATATTGATAATTAAAACACTAAAGAAAGCAATAAAAGTTACGCTTCGCATTGGTTACGTTTGAGAAACACGTTAATAACCTTAAAATTAATTAATTGCTTTTGCAAAGTTTTATAATATTATTTAATTTTAAGAGTACCCGATTTTATTCTGCCCTTGTTTTAATCAAATAAAATCTACGTATTATGAACGATGCCGACATCACAGAAAATACAAGCGTCAGCCAGCCGCGTTGGCTCACAATAATCAGGATTGCTCTCGGTCTTATACTATTTTGGAAAGGCATATCTTTCATTCGGGATGCTTCAGACCTGCAAGAAATGTTACAAAGAATGTCTATCGGGGTGGTCGATAAAAATACTGAATGGATTGCTTTTCTTATTACCTACCTTAACCTTCTTGGAGGCTTATTTATAATCGTTGGGCTTTTTACCAAGACTTCGTGTATCATTCAAATACCAATTCTTATCGGTGCAGTTTTTTTTGTAAATACCAGTCATGGCCTTAATCAAAGCACCACAGAATTAATTCTTTCTGCTTTTGTGCTGGTCTTGCTTATCGTATTCGCTATTATTGGCAGTGGTGTAATTTCTGCAGATGAATATTTCCGAAGCTATTACAAAGCTGGCCCGGTGGATGGTGCTATCAAAAAACTTTTTAAGTAATTTTTGGAAAGATCAAATCATCACTTTTTCCATTTCATCAAGCTTTTCCTGTTCTATCCATGCACCAAGGCCTGTAACATCGGGCACTTCAATTGTTCCGTTTTCTCCATAAATTATCCCACCACTTACAGGATCATTTGAAAACATAAGTGGCGTATCAAAATCGCAATACAAAATATTTTTACTGCTGAGAGCCAGGTGGGCATTGGCTGTCATAGCTATTTTCGATTCCATAAAACCGCCAACTTGCAATTTCATATTTGCCCTTTCTGCAAGGGCAATAATTTTCCTGCCTATAAATAATCCGGATGACTTGCCCAATTTTAAATTGAACATATCACAAGCTTTTAATTGTATCAGTCTCTTTGCATCGTGTTGGTCACAGCAGCTTTCATCTGCCATAATCGGTATTGGACTTTTCTTTTTTACTTTTTTTAGTCGCATAAAATTCCAACGCGCAATTGGCTCCTCGCAATACTGGATGTTATCATTTTTTAAGGCCTTTAATATTTTTATAGCATCTTTTACCTTCCATCCCTGGTTAGCGTCTATGCGTAAGGGTAAGTCTTTGCCAATTGCTATACGTATTGCCTTTATTCTTTCAATATCCAACTCAGCGCTTTCGCCTAATTTTACTTTGATTACCTGAAAGCCTGACGCTTTTATTTTCAACGCATCTACAGCCATTTTTTCCGCCTCGCCAATGCTTACCGTATAATCTGTAACAAGTAATTTGCCTTTTTTTCCGCCGAGATATTTATATAAAGGAACGCCTGCATTTTGCGATGCAATATCGTGCAGGGCAATATCAAACGCACTTTTGATGCTGGAGTTTCCGTAAATGAATTTATCCATCAGGCTCACACACTTTTTTATATTTAACGGATCCTCACCTTTCAATGTTTGAGCCAGGTATTGCCCAACTGTAAAGCAAGTATCCTGGCTTTCTCCGTTGATAGTCATAAAAGGGCTACATTCTCCAAACCCTTTAAAACCTTTGTTGGTATTAATAACTACAATAATATTCTTTGCATTAAATATAGTTCCTAAGGAAATTACAAATGGCTCCTTCAGGGGAATGTTCAATTTATATAATTCTATTTGGGTTATTTTTAAATCATCTTGATTCATTAAAATGTTTTAATTATTTGTTTACTATTTTTTCATTTAAGATTAAGGTATATCAAATATTTTATTTGATTTTTTTTTCATTTACACGTGAATGTGTATTCTTATTAAAAGATTGATTCAACTTTTTAAAATCTTGCGAGCAATTTAAAATTTATTAATCTTGGGGTTAAGCGGTTGGGAATGCTGAACGTATTGTTAGCAAAATCTTTTATGAGTTGATAAGAAATAGTATTGGCCCTGTTTATTAAATTAAACACTTCAAGGCTTGCCCAAATATTATCAAATCCGCGAAAAGGAGAATGGCTGCGCCGTAAAGATTTTTCACTAAGCAATAAAGCGCTAAAGCCAATATCAACACGTATATACGGTTCTATAATTAATGCGTTGCGGTACTTCACGCTATTCGGAATATTATAACTCATGTTACTTCCATAAATCATATTCAGGTGAACTTTAAAATTTTTATTGGTACTTAAATAATCCTGTAAAAATAAGCCCAACGTCAAAAGCCGGTCAGTTGGGCGGCGAATGTAACCCACTTCGTTGCGAACACTATCAGCCACAACCTGGTCTGTTGATTGCGCGGTAATACTTTCACCCGCAGCGTTGAGGTAGGTGTAATAAAAATCGTTATCAAGTTTTTCCTTAGTTTGAGAAACGCCTATGCTTAGCCAGCTTTCTGCATCTTTTACAAGCTCTGTAAAAAGCCTTGTTTCTATACCGGTAGCATAAGCCTTTGCATTATTGTTGCCATAATACCTTATCCGCACATTGTCTATATCATAAATATCCACATCGGTTAATGATTTGTAATAGGCCTCAGTTGTAATGCGCATTGGCCTTTCACCGCGTGGGAAATTATAGTCGAATCCGGCGACAAATTGTATGCTTTTCTGGCTTTTGAGAGCCGTGTTAACGGTTCCATCATACCGCCTCATTTCGCGGTAAAATGGTGGTTGATCGTAAACGCCTGCAGCTACTTTAAATACCACATCTTTTTTCCAATTGGGCTTATAACTTATTTGCGCCCGCGGGCTTAAAAGAAATTCTCCGTTGAGCGAGTTATAATTGAAACGCACACCGGCCTGTAAAGAAATGTCTCTAACGGAATCGCCTAAACGAATATTATCCTGAACATATCCGCTGTATTTGTCTATTAATAAATCCGATGTAGATTTAAGTACGCTGCTTAAGTTAAGCGAGTTGGGATTGAATGGCAGAGAATACCCCGCGCTATCCTGCAACTCCCATTCATTAAGCTTGTCGTGAATAATAGTATGATCCACACCCGCGCCCCATTGAATAAAATGTTTTCCTTGTTCAAAACTTCCTTTGTGGCTTAAATTATAAACATCGATACTTAAAGAATTGCGGGCATAATTTTGAAAAATTCCGGCACCGAGAGGATTGGTTATTTCGCCAAAGGTTGGTTTGGTCTTATCAAAATCCCGTTCGCCAAAAAGATATGCACCGGTAATATCAAAGTTCTCATTTTCATTATCTGAAAAACGGCTTGCCATCCATTTAAATTTCACTCTTTTGTTAACAACCTGGTTTAAGCTTAGGCCGACAAGGTTCGTATTATAATTATCTTTTTCCTGGCCATCGAAAAATATATCGAGACCGAGGTTTGCGGTAAACAAAGGAGAAAAAACAGCAGTTGATTTTTGAGCCGATTCAGGAACCAATGTGAATTTAGACCCGGATATAATTCCTAATAATTCTAATTGTAATTTTTGAGATAGCCTATAGGTAACTAACCCCTGCAAGTCGGAGGCAGATGGAATATAATTTCCTTTTACTTCCTGGCTGCTTAACAGATTTTTATTTGTCTTGCTGCGTACGCCAAATAACCACGTTAGTTTCTGATTATTGGACGAACCTTCCAGGTGAAATCCCTGTTCTAAAAGACTTATGTATGCAGAGCCTGCAAGTCCCCCGGGTTTTTTGTATTGAATATCGAGTACGCTACTAATTTTATCACCATATTTTGCCTGGAAACCACCGGTATAAAAATTAATATTCCTGGTGAGTTCAGGATTGATAAAGCTCAGGCCTTCCTGTTGACCGTTATTAACGAGGTAAGGCCGGTAAATTTCAAAGTCATTAATGTAGATAATGTTTTCATCGTAGTTTCCTCCCCTTACTGAATATTGCGATGTGAGCTCATTGTTGCTGCCTACGAGTGTTTTTATAAGTCCCTCCACACCGCCTGTTGCGCTGGGCAGAAGCGTTGCGCTTTTAGGATTTATTTTTACCAGCCCCGCTTCCGTCCTTTCTTTTTGATTGCTTATTACAACTGCCTCGAGCGTTTTACCATTTCGTACAAGCTTAACCGTTAGCCGCTCTTCCTCATTATCACTTAAGTAAAAGTTTTTTTGCTCATCCCGAAAACCCGAATGCGAAAAAACTAATGCAATGGCTTTTTCAGCCGGCACTTTTATACGAAATGTTCCTGAATCATTGGTGACGAGGCCATTTTGTTTTCCTAAAATAGTAACGCTTACGCCTGGTAATGAATTTTCATTTTCATCGATAACTTTCCCCGAAACATAAGCAGCTTTTTTTTGAGATAACGCCGAAAGCGAAATAAATAAAAGGATAAAGAAAGCAGTTACTCTCATGAGGTGAAGATAATATTTATCAAGA
>JBBRSV010000023.1:0-46331 GCA_038245055.1 Chitinophagales bacterium
CCTTAATTCAGAAGAAAATGAATCGTCATCTAAGATCATAGCAGACGGACCTTTTAATTCCTCCTCATTAAATGTATAAAGCGCTGTATAAACTTCCATACGCCGGGCATCAATCATCGGACAGTATAAACCTTCCGCATCATTTGCAAAATCCATTGCTGAAAAGGCCAATAATTCCAGGGAGTTATAGGTTATCATCGGAATATTTAAGGCAAAGCAAAGGCCTTTTGCTGCCGCAAGACCTACGCGTATTCCCGTGTATGAGCCAGGGCCTGAACTTACTCCGATGGCTTCCAATTCTTTAATAGCAATTTGCTGATCTTTTAATAATTTATCAATCGCCAAATGAAGAAAGCCTGCGTGTTGTTTTGTTTCTTCGTTAGTTAATGTTCCCAGCACAACCGGGCCATCTGCCAGGGATACCAAAGCCGTTTCTGTAGCAGTATGAATATTTAATATATAGGCCATTTAATTTGTCGCTGAAGTTGTAAGGTCAGCGAATCTTTTTTCTAATATTGGTGCTGGAATATACCTATTATCGTCACTTTCCAGGATTTTCAATAGTGTGTAAATATTTATCAAACCAATTTTTTCTAACCATTCGAATGGCCCAAAGGGATAATTAGTCCCTAATTTCATGGCCAAATCTATTTCTTTCTCCGTACTTACTCTATCACCAAGGGCAAAAAATGCTTCATTAATGATCATACTTATTACGCGGCCCGCGATAAAGCCCGGCTCATCCTTTAGAAAAGTGGCGTTCCAGCCCAACTTTTGCAAAATGCGCGCCGCTTCTACTTTATTGCCAGATGCCGCTTCCCAGCTTTCTCTTTGCAAAAATCCTGGCCATCCATTTATCCTGCTATAATTATCGGGAAGATTTCTTTTAAATAAGGTCTCTGTCACAGAATTGATGAAAACGGGTTTACCAGATATTTGAAATTTAATTATATCATTCATATCACCTGATAAGAAGAAGAATGCATCATAATTTTGTTGGTCAATTGTGCCGGTCATATCTGGTAAAAAAATAAGCTCTGCGTCTGCACTGGTATTCTTTGATAAAATTTCGTCACGTTGATCTACATTTGCCACGATAATAACCTTCATCTAATTTTTTTTGCAAAAATAGGTTTGTTAGTTGATGGAAAGTTTTGCAATTTTAATATCCTTTTTTGAAAAGCTATATGGACAAAAAAATCATTAAAACTGACCAGGCTCCTGATCCAATCGGACCTTATAGCCAGGCAGTCCAAGCATCAGGAATGCTTTTCATTTCCGGCCAGGTTGCAATAAAACCAGGAACTTCAGAATTAATAACCGGTAACATTATCACCGAAACTACCCAGGTAATGAATAATTTAAAAGCAATTTTAACAGCGGCAGGCCTTGGATTTGATCATGTTATAAAGACCACGATATTCTTAAAAGATATGGATTTGTTTTCCACTGTTAATTCCGTTTATGGCGAATTTTTTGAGTCCGATTTTCCGGCAAGAGAAACGGTTGCTGTAAAGGGATTGCCGAAAGATGTGAATGTAGAAATTAGCATGATAGCTGCATTATAATTAAATAAAATAATTTTGAAAAAGCAGGTAATCATAACTTCAAAAGCGCATAATTACTTAACCGATGTGCTTCAACAAAAGGGCTACGCCGTACTTAATTCTGAAAAAATAAGTTATGAAGAATTAAGCGCCATAATAAGCCAGGCAGAAGGGATTATTGTGACTACGCGCATTCCAATCGACAAAAAACTTATCGATAAAGGAACCCAGCTTAAATGGATTGGCAGATTAGGAAGCGGGATGGAATTAATTGATGTTGAATATGCGGTTTCCAAGGGCATCAGGTGCGAAAGTAGTCCGGAAGGTAACCGCAATGCAGTAGCGGAACACGCGCTGGGTTTGTTGCTCGGGTTAACGAATAAAATTTGTTCAAGTTTCGAGGAGATTAAAGATCGTAAATGGATAAGGGAAGCTAACCGCGGAGTAGAATTAAGTGAGCGCACTATTGGCATTATTGGCTATGGCAACACGGGTTCAGCTTTTGCTAAATTATTATCTTCTTTTGGAGTTACGGTGCTTGCATATGATAAATATCATTTTGGATTTGGCGATAGCTACATAAGAGAAGCCAACTTTGAACAAGTTTGCCGCTATTCTGATGTAATAAGTATGCATGTACCACTTACGCCGGAAACCGAATTTATGGCTGGGGAAAAATTCTTCAATTCACTCGAAAGATCTCCTTATTTCATATCAACCTGCAGGGGGAAAGTTACCGATACTTCAGCACTTTTAGTCGCACTTAAAAATAAGAAAATAGCGGGCGCAGCATTGGATGTATTGGAAAATGAAAATTTTGAAACCTATACAAAAGAAGAAAACCATCGCTTTAATTCTCTTATTTCACAACCCAACGTAATTTTAACTCCACACATTGCAGGTTACAGCGCAGAGGCTTTTTATAAAATGGCAAAAGTTTTGCTTAAAAAACTTGGGTTGGAATAATAATTCATTTATTTTATATTTGTAATCATACAACGTCTCAGTAATACTGGGACGTTGTATTTTTTTTCGTTTTACCCTAAGATACTTATCAATTAAAAATGAGGATATGAGCCAGATAAATTACGTAACCAAAGGCACATTTGACCTGATGAAAGAAGAACTTCATCAAATGAAAAGCGTTGAAAGACCCGCCGCCAGCAAAGCTATTGGAGAAGCCCGCGAAAAAGGTGACCTTAAAGAAAACGCGGAATATGATGCAGCTAAAGAAGCCCAGGGAATACTTGAGGCTAAAATTAAACAATTAGAAACAATAATTGCTACGGCCAGAATAGTAGATGAAAATGCCATCGATACCAGTAAGGTTTCAATTCTCACTAAAGTAACCCTTACAAACCTTGCGACAAAAAAGCAGGTTACTTACCAGATTGTTTCAGAAAAAGAAGCAGATCTGAAATTGCAAAAAATATCTGCTGCATCTCCCATCGGTAAGGGATTGTTGGGAAAGAGCGTGGGTGAAACTGCTGAAATTAAAGTTCCGGCCGGAACCATTCAATTCAAAATAGAAAATATCACAGCATAGGCAAAATTAACCTGGACAATTAAAAACGAAAAGTTATGTCTGTTTTTTCAAAAATAATTGTTGGTCAAATTCCAAGTTATAAAATTGCGGAAGATGAAAAATTTTTCGCTTTCCTGGATATCAATCCTCTTGTAGAAGGCCATACTCTTGTTGTCCCAAAACTTGAGATTGACAATTTTTTCGATTTGCCTGAAGATTTCCTAAAGGATATTTTTATTTTTTCAAAGCCCATTGCAAAAGCTATTGCAAAAGCTTTTGATTGCAACCGCTGCGGCATAAGTGTTGTTGGTTTAGAAGTGCCGCACGCCCACATGCATCTCGTTCCAATTAATACCGCCGACGACCTTAATTTTACCAGGAAAAAAATTCACTTGCCGGAAATGGAAATGAAGGCTGCCCAGGCAAAAATTTTAAGGGCATTATAAATTTGCTGCCTTTATAAAACAAGATTGAAATTTTTCTATTGTTATTTCATTCTTTGCGGGTTCTGCGCCAAAAAATCCTTCCATCCGCTTAATTTTTTCGCTGAAGATGTAACGGGAGTATTGCCCTGGAAATGATGGCACACCGCCACGGCAATGGCATCGGTAGCATCCAGGTATTTAGGGCTTTCATCAAAACTTAAAATACGCTGCAGCATCTTCAACACCTGCAGTTTATCGGCATTGCCATTTCCGGTTATTGATTGTTTTATTTTGCGGGGAGAATATTCCGTAACAGGAACGCCCGCTTGCATTGCCACGGCAATCGCAACTCCCTGGGCCCTTCCTAATTTTAGCATACTTTGTACATTTTTGCCAAAAAAAGGCGCTTCAATTGCTAACGCATGAGGAGCATGATCTTTTACAAGATCGCAAACTTTTTTATGAATAATCTGCAGCCGCTCGTATGCATCGTTGCGCGCGGAAAGCTTTAGCACATCCATCATAATGAGCGCAGCGCCTTTTGAGGTAACTTCTATAACACCAAAACCCATGATCACGGTTCCAGGATCAATCCCTAAAATGATTTTTGAATTTTTATGCAATTGAAGATTATTTTTGCGCCCGGCTCAAACACCTGTTGGCGCTTAAAAATAGAAAAATTATCTTGTACAAATCTACATGATCCGTGCCCGCAAAAATATCAAAATAATATTCAAATATATTATAGCGCCTTTACTCGGTGCATGGCTGTTTTATTCATTGTATAAGCAAATAAAAGAACAGCCAAATCTTCACCAATCGTTTGATCTTATTAAGCTGGCGCCCTTTGGAATTCAAGCCTGGAAATTCTGGACCGTTATTGTACTTGTTTTTGTAAACTGGGGCTTTGAGGCAAAGAAATGGCAGGTGCTGCTGAAAACAATTCAACCAATTAGTTTTTTCACCGCATACAAATCCGTTCTCAGCGGCGTTACACTTTCGCTAAATACGCCAAATCGTATTGGCGAGTATGGAGGCAGGATTTTATATGTAGAGGAAGGCAAAAGAATAAAAGCGATTTCCTTATCAATCACCGGCAGCATTAGCCAGCTTATTGTAACGCTATTGTTGGGTTGCGGTGGCTTAATTTATCTTATCTATTTCCAGGGCGATAAAGCCGCGCCAGTAATGGGACTCTCTGTTTTCTGGCTGAAAACTTTATTATTTTTATCCTCGTGCGCTACAATAATTACCATGCTATTTTATTTTAAACTTTCCTGGCTTATAAGGCTGGTGGAAAAAATACCGGCAGCAGGTAAATATGTTCAGTATATCAGCGTATTGGATGGCCTTACTCCCAAATTATTGTTAAGGCTACTTTCACTTTCCTTCTTTCGCTATCTTGTATTCGTCATTCAATATATATTGATGCTCCAGGTATTAGATGTGGGAATATTGTGGTTAGATGGATTTTGGATCACGAGCATTCTTTTTCTTGTACTTGCTATCGTTCCTTCATTTGCAATCGCCGATTTGGGAATAAGAGGAAAATTCAGCATTGAGCTTTTTAGCTTTTACAGCACAAATACTGTAGGAATTATAGGCGCCACCTTTGGGATATGGTTTATCAATTTATTTATTCCCGCTTTGGCCGGAAGCCTTTTAATTTTAAGTATAAAATTTTTAAAGACAAACCCTAAGGATTGAAAACGATAACGACGATTATTATTTTACTTTTTTCACTAATAACCAGAGGTGGTGACGAATTTTGCGGCGTAAAAAATACAGCATTTAACGCCGGCGAAGTGGTAACTATGCGGGTATATTATACAACACTTGGGATGTATGTTGGCGCAGGGGAAGCTGTTTTTTCTACCAGCCTTGAGAAGTTCAATGGCAAGATGGTTTACCACTGTGTTGGTACAGGCACTTCATATTCCTTCTTTGATAATTTTTTTAAAGTAAGAGACCGTTATGAAACATACATTGATACTATCACAATGTTGCCCATAAAATTTATACGGAACGTCGATGAGGGAGGAACAAAATTTTACGACAATGTAACCTTTAACCATAATTCTGAAACTGCCGTAAGTACCAAAGGTGTTTATAAAATTGGTTCTTGCATACAAGATGTTATCAGTTCAACTTATTACGCACGCAATATTAATTTCAATAAATTTAAGCCCGGAGATAAAATTCCTTTTGATATGTTTTTAGATAATGAAACCTATCATTTGTATTTGCGTTATGAAGGCAAAGAAATTATCAAAACCAAATATGGCAAATTTCGTTCTATAAAATTTAAGCCACTTTTAATCAAAGGCTCCATTTTTCAAGGGGGTGAAAAAATGAATGTGTGGGTGAGTGACGATCCTAATCATTTATTGTTAAGAGCTGAAAGTCCTATTTCAGTTGGCACCATTAAAGTAGATATGATGGGCTATAAAAATCTTCGTTACCCGCTGACTTCGTTAATAAATTTCAGATAAGAAATCGGGCATCGAAGAAAAATATCTTCAAAAAAAATGCTACTCATTCTTCTTCTCAAGAAACCTTTGCCTGGCCAATATTACAAGTGATATGCCGGTGATAAGATAGGAAACAGATAAAATCGCATTTTCATTTTTTGTGAGAACTACTCCTTTAAATTGTTCTATTACAAAAAAATACATGGTTGTGCCAACACTCAATACCAAAAGGATTACTCCTAAAATTTTCATTCATTTAATTTATCAAATGTCAACTAAATTAAAAGTGTCTTTACTGCGTACACCCCTATCCGTTAGTTGCAGGTTGCAGCATTCAATTAACGGGTCATGTTCAAAAAAAAGAATGAAATCTTTTTTCACTGCTTCACTCAGGAAAGCTTTCTTTTCCTTAAGGGTTTCCAGGGGCCGCGTATCATAAGCCATTATGAATGGAATGGGTATGTGAGCCACCGAAGGCAGCAAGTCTGCCATGTAGATAATCGTTTTGTCTTTATATCGAATTTGTGGCAACATCATCGATTCTGTATGGCCGCTTACAAAACGAATTTTCATAGCGGAGCTGAAATCAATTCCATCTATTATATCAATAAATTTTAATTGACCGCTTTCTTTTATTGGTAAAATATTTTCTTTTAAAAAGCTGGCTTTCTCACGATCATTGGGATTTGTAGCCCACTCCCAGTGCTTTTTATTACTCCAATAAGTGGCATTCTTAAATGCTGGCACAAGCTTGTCTCCTGCTCTTGCAATAGAGCCTCCACAATGATCAAAATGAAGATGCGTTAAAAACACATCAGTAATATCATCTTTACCAAAGCCATTTTTTGCTAAAGATTTTTCCAGCGTATCATCGCCATTCAAAAAATAATATCCAAAAAAATTTGCGTCCTGTTTTGTTCCCATGCCATTATCAACAAGAATGAGGCGATTGCCGTCTTCAATAAGCAGACAGCGCATAGCCCAGTTGCACATATTATTTTCGTCTGATGGATTTAGTTTTGTCCACATGCTTTTTGGCACAACACCAAACATCGCGCCGCCATCTAACTTAAAAAATCCCGTATTAATTGAGTAAAGTTTCATAATTATACAACTACCTGCAACTTCGGTTTTTTTACTATTGCATACAAAAAAATGAAAAATGAAATAATAAAATACGTCATCAAAAATAAAACAGCATTTCTCATTCCACCAAGCTTTTCTGTTACCAGTCCAAATGTTGTCATTCCAATTACGGTACTTACTTTATCGCAAACATCGTAAAAACTAAAATAGGAAGCTGTATCTTTTGTAGGCGGCATGAGTTTGGAATACGTAGACCTGGAGAGGGATTGTATTCCTCCCATTACAAGGCCAACAGTACCTGCCAGGAGATAAAACTCGAATTGGGTGTAAACAAAAAATGCCCACGCACAAATGCCAGCCCAAATTAATACACCGAACAATAAAACTTTTAAATTGCCGAATTTTTTGGAAAAAAACGAAAACAAATAAGATCCTCCAATGGCAACAATTTGTATAATTAATATCGTGAGAATTAGTTTTCCGCCATTTGAAGCATCAGTTTCTTTATCGCCCGTATTAGGAAAAATTTGTTGCTTGGCAAACAAAGCCGCAGAATACATTACCGTTTCCACGCCCATTCCTAAAAAAAAGAAGGCCAGCAAAAAGCGCTTTAAAGTAGTCTGGTGTTTTAATTCATTCCACACATTTCTTAATTCCGCATAACCTTTTGTAAATGCATTATGGCTTTTAGAAATTGGGTTTTCTACGCCTTTAGGCAGCACGGCAAAAGTAATTTGTGCAAACCCCATCCACCAAATTCCGGTTAGCAGAAATGAGATCTGCGACGCTTTTGTTGCATTGGGAATACCAAATAAAGAAGGCTTTGAAACCATCACCAGGCAAATAATCAATAAAAGAACGCTGCCGATATAACCCAGTGCAAAGCCTTTAGCGCTTATTCTGTCCTGGTCTTCAACGGAGGCAATTTCCGGAAGGTAAGCATTATAATAAACGATGCTTGCCCCAAAACCTATTGACGCCAAAATAAAAAGCACGATGCCAAGCTGAGGATTATCCGGCTCAAACCAGTACATGGCGCAGCAACTTAAAGCACCCATATAGCAAAAGAACTGCATGAACTTTTTTTTGTTACCAAACGCATCCGCTATCGAGGACAAAAACGGTGAAATAAGGGCGACAGCCATAAATGAAACGGCAACTGCATAATCGTATAATGCAGTGGGCTCTTTAAAATTTCTTCCAAGAAATGCTATTTTTTTTCCTGATGTAACCGCCTCAAAATATGCCGGAAAAATAGATGAAGTAATTACAAGGCTATAAACAGAATTGGCCCAATCGTACATTGCCCATCCGTTGATAACTTTTTTGGAAGCAGTTTGCATGTTTACATAAATGATTGCTCAAATTATGAAAATTTGTTTGGAAGCTGAAGCAATTGAAATTTAATAATTAAACATCGTAAGTACGTTGTTAGTATTTTAAAAATCCTGTATAGAGCATTATCAGCAAGGCAATACCTACAACAACTCTATAAATTCCCCAAAATCTAAATCCATATTTTTTTAGCATGGTAATGAAAAACTTAATGGCAAAAAGTGCAACTACAAAGGCCACCACATTTCCCATTGTGAGCACTTTTATCTGCTCTGAAGTGAAGCCTCCAAACTCGTGAACGTATTTATACATTTTATAAACAGTAGCCGCAAGCATTGTGGGCACAGCTAAAAAGAAGGAAAATTCTGCAGCGGCGCTTCGCGTAAGTTTCTGCTGCATTCCACCGATAATGGACGCAGCGCTTCTGCTGACGCCGGGAATCATAGCAATACATTGCCAAATACCAATTATAAAAGCTTTTGTATACGATATATGTTGTTCATCATGAATCACGGGGTATTGAAAAGCTTTATCAATAAAAAGTAAAACAACACCACCGACTAAAAGGCTGATAGCTACAGTTAGCGAGCTTTCCAATAACGCATCAATTTTATTGGCAAATAAAAAGCCTAATATAAGCGCGGGTATAACGGCAACAATAAGCTTCACATAAAATTGCCAACGGGAAAAATCAAAAAACTTTTTCCAATATAAAACTACCACAGATAATATGGCGCCTAATTGAATTGCTACTGTAAAAACTGAATTAAAGGGATCGTCTTCCAGGTGTAATAATTTTTCAGCAATGATCATGTGCCCCGTCGAAGAGATTGGGATAAACTCAGTTATTCCCTCTACTATACCAATCAGGATTGATTGAACTACATTCATTTTTTGTTAGGTTAAAAAAGAATAAAATAACAAGGCAATGCGATTCAAATCTTACTTCAGTATTATTTTAGATTGGTTATTTTGGCTTTTTAATGATCGCAAAAATCTCAACGAGCAACCCAGCAACAATTAAAATTGGAGCAATGGTTATTCTTACAGGACTGTAAACATCTTTATCGTTGAAAACGTTAGGGTCAGGGCTTTTGCCGCCTGCCATTAAAAAAAACCCAAGGGCCATTATTAATGCCCCGATGATCATCCACTTAAAATTTTCTTTTGTAAATAAAACGCTTTCGGGAGATGCAGTTTGCACGGGTGCGGTTTTAATTATCGGAGTTGTTATCTTTTTTGATGGTTGTTCTTTCATTGTAATTATAAATTTTGCAATATTAATTCATATAACCAAATAGGTGGTTGATTAATACAAATCATCAAGTTTCATTTTCAAATATTTTAATACTGATCTGTGGGTGCTGAACAGGGTTATAAAAAGTCCCAGGATGATGATTCCGGCAAATATCATCAGCATATTTGTTGTGTCGTGTAGCACCTTCAGGTATGGGATAAATTTTTCAGAAAGGCCTATAAATCCGATCATCAAACCAATGGCGATGCCCGAAGCGATGAGGCCGTTCACAATAGCCCGTCCATCCAGCGGTTTCGAAATAAACCATCGTGTAGCACCTACCATCTGCATCGTTTTAATTAGAAATCGATTACTGTACATAGCAAGCCTTATTGTATTGTCAATGGAAACAATAACAAGTAACGACAATATTATGGCAACCACCAATAAAACAAGCGTTGTTGTTTTTACAAACTGGCTCACACCGGCCACAGTTTCTTTAGGTGTTTGAAATTCCGAAATGGTTGTAGGATAATTTGTAAGCAGGTAACTTTCCAGCTTCGCGAGGCTGTCCTTATCTACATAATTTGCCTTTACAAAAAAGTCAATACTTTCAGGAAGAGGATTACTAATGGCGAGTTTTTTCCAAAGCGTATCATTGTCTTTATTATATTTTGCAAGTGCTTTTTCACGCGTAATGTATTCCACATTTACGGCATAAGGTAAACTTTCAATAAAGGTTTTAACGGTATCAATTTGATTCTTATCAGCCGTACGATAAATATAGGCATGCAATTGAATATTTTCTTTGAAATAGTCCCCGGTCTTTTTAATGTTTAAAAATATCCAGCCTACAATTCCAAAGAGAAATAGTACGAGGGAAACACCGATGATTGCATAAACGTATGATGGTTTTCCTCTTTTGGCCGAAGCTTTACCGAATTGAGACATATTAAATATAAAAGTTTAATTGATAACCTATTCTGTTAAGCAGGCCGCAAATTTAATTGTTTTTAAACAGGTTTAGTATTTTTGTAAAATTACTTATGAATGCTAATGTAAATTACATGCGGCGTTGAAGTTAACAATCAGTTAATGAATAACATTTCTTTCACAAATATTTATGCAATTCAATTGCCTGCTGTCCTTAACTTTTTTGTACTTACCCAAACCCTTAGAGGCAAGCTACTGTAGCATTTACTAATTTAATTTTGATTGAACTTTATAAGATGGAATACAATTTTAGAGAGATAGAAAAAAAATGGCAACATGTATGGAAAGAGTCCGGAGTATATCATGTCAGCAATGTTTCCAGCAAGCCTAAATTTTATGTGTTGGATATGTTCCCTTATCCGAGCGGGACCGGCTTGCATGTTGGCCATCCGCTTGGTTATATCGCCAGCGATATTTATGCGCGCTATAAAAGATTAAAAGGCTTTAATGTATTGCATCCAATGGGATATGACAGTTTTGGCTTGCCTGCAGAGCAATACGCTTTAGAAACAGGACAGCACCCTGCTGAGACAACTCAGCAAAATATTGCAACCTTCCGGCAACAGTTAGATAATATTGGTTTTAGTTTTGACTGGGACCGTGAACTACGCACCAGCGATCCAAAATATTACAAATGGACTCAATGGATCTTCTTACAAATATTTAATAGCTGGTACGATAAAAAACAAAATAAGGCAAGAAGTATCGAGCAGTTAGTAAAGCTATTTGAACAACACGGAAGCACCGGGGATAACGGTCAACGACAAACGCAAAAGACTTTTTCAGTTGAAGAATGGAAGCATTTTTCTGAAGAAGAAAAACAGGAAAGGCTCATGGAGTATCGCCTTGCTTTTTCAGCTTACGGAGAAGTAAACTGGTGTGAGGCGCTGGGCACCGTTTTGGCTAATGATGAAGTAATTAACGGCGTTAGTGAAAGAGGTGGACACCCGGTAGAAAAAAAGAAAATGAGGCAATGGTATTTGCGCATTACGGATTATGCCGAAAGGCTTTTGCAAGGCCTCGAAACAGTAGAATTTTCTGATGCGATGAAGGAGATGCAGCGAAACTGGATAGGTAAAAGTGAAGGAGCAGAAATGGAATTTGAAATAGCTAGAAGCCTCACCCCTAACCCCTCTCCCGGGGGAGAGGGGAACCGAGGTTCCATTAGAACTGCTGCATCAAAAGTGTGGCCGCAGTTGAAAGATTTATCAAGAGAAAACCGGAAAGAAAAAACGATAGCGGAAGATATTTTATGGCAAGAATTGCGGAATAATCAATTGGGTTCAAAAGTTAGAAGACAGCATGTAATAGAAACTTTTATAATCGATTTTGCTTTTTTAAATGAAAAATTATTAATAGAGGTTGATGGTGAATATCACAATGATTCCGAACAAAGAAATTATGACGAAGCAAAAACTGAGTACCTGGCACAGTTGGGATATAAACTAATCCGTTTTACCAATAAGGAAGTTGAAACAGATATTTCGGATGTGCTCAAAAAAATTAAAAAGGAACTGGCTGCCTTTTCCCCCCTCTCCCAAAGGAGAGGGGACGGGGGTGAGGCCTTTAAACTTAAAGTCTATACAACAAGACCCGACACTATTTTTGGCGTAGATTTTATGGTGCTTGCTCCTGAACATGAACTTGTAGATACAATAACAACACCAGGGCAACGGTCATCTATAGACGAATATCTTGCTTATGTAAAAAGCAGGAGCGACAGGGAACGAATGGCTGAAGTAAAGCAAATTACCGGATGCTTCACTGGCGCTTATGCGATCAACCCTTTTAATGGAAAACAAATTCCCATTTGGATTGCCGAATATGTATTGGCAGGATATGGCACCGGCGCTATTATGGCTGTGCCTTGCGGCGATCAGCGTGACTTCGATTTTGCCAAACATTTTAATATCCCAATTACAAATATTATTGGCGATTTTTTCAATGGAACTGAAGCCAACCCTACAAAGGAAGCTTTACTTACCAATTCTGATTTTTTGAATGGAATAAGAATGAAGGATGCTATTGAAATTGTTTTGAAAAAAATTGAGTTAGAAGGCATAGGCCGAAGAAAAGTAAATTATAAAATGCGCGATGCAGGCTTTAGCCGGCAAAGGTATTGGGGCGAGCCTTTTCCAATTATATATCGTAACGGTGTAGCCTATGCGCTGAACGAAAATGAACTACCGGTTGAGTTGCCGCATGTTGAAAATTATAAACCTGGGCCCGAAGGCGAAGGACCTTTGGCGAATATTAAAGATTGGGTGAATTTGGGTGATGGTGTAAAGCGCGAAACCAACACAATGCCTGGCTATGCAGGATCGTCGTGGTACTTTCTCCGTTATGCTGACCCGCACAACGATAAAGAATTTGCTGGCCGAAAAGCAACTGATTATTGGAACCAGGTGGATGTATATGTTGGTGGCACCGAGCATGCAGTTGGTCATTTATTATACAGCCGCATGTGGACAAAGGTTTTGTATGATTTGGGATTGATAAGTTTTGACGAACCTTTTAAGAAATTAGTGAACCAAGGGATGATTCAAGGGAGTAGCAGGTTTGTTTATAGACTGTTACCAACATCTATATTTGAAAGTGAATCATCAATGGAACTAAATGACAAAAATCTTGTACCAATCTTTATTTCAGAAAAATATTATAGTGACTATCAATCGGGAAAAATCAAAGCCATAGAATTACTGAAATCATTTTCAAAACAAAATAATATTAACTCAGCATTTATAACTGAGTATGAAGAAATTTTACAAGCAAGAATCTTAAAGACTCACGTTGATGTAAATATCGTTGATGGAGTTGAACTAAATATTAATGCTTTTAAAAAATCGAAATCCGAATATACTCATGCAGAGTTTATTTTAGAAGATGGCAAATACCTCTGCGGTGTCGAAGTTGAAAAAATGTCCAAATCAAAATACAATACGGTTAATCCAAACGAACTAATTGACAAGTATGGCGCCGACACCTTCCGTATGTATGAAATGTTTTTAGGTCCGGTTGAACAAAGCAAACCCTGGGATACGAAAGGCATTGAAGGTGTACACCGCTTCTTAAAAAAACTTTGGCGCTTATTTTTTGATGATACTAAAGGCAGAATTTGGACTTCTTCAGCTCCCTCTCCTTCGGAGAGGACGGGGGGTGAGGCTTCTGTCGCTGAATTAAAAATATTACACAAGGCTATTAAAAAAATCGAAGAAGATACCGAGCGCTTTTCGTACAACACTGCCGTTAGTGCCTTTATGGTTTGTGTAAATGAACTCACAGATTTAAAATGCCATAAAAAGGAAATTTTAGAACCGCTACTTATTTTATTAACGCCCTATGCGCCTCATATTTCAGAAGAATTATATCATGAATTGGGAAACACCACAACTATTTTGGATGCCAATTATCCAATACTTGAAACGAAGTTTTTAATCGAATCTGAAAAAGAATATCCCGTTTCTATAAATGGAAAAATGCGCACAACTATAAAAATATCGCTGGATGCTACAACGGAAGAAGTTGAAAAAATTGCCTTAAATAATGAAGTAATACAAAAATGGATGGACGGAAAAGAACCTAAGAAAATCATTTTTGTAAAGAATAAAATGGTGAACGTAGTCGTTTAATTTTTTGCAATTTTTAAAGTTTAATAATGTTTCCACCTGAATATAATCTCGCCGAACTTTTAAAAAAATATTCGAAAAGTTTTCACGCGGTTGTTCAATTCACTCCAAACAAAAAAAAATTAATACCATTTGATTTTACTGCAAATAATAAAAAGTTAGGAGAAATAAACGTCGCTAATATTGAAGACTTCTGTGCATATATCAACGCTCTTTTAGAAGAAGCAAATGCGTCATTTGGAATAGGCGGATACAATGAACTAAGGACTGTATATTCCATGAGTTCATTATTTGACAGTAATGCGGGTAAAATTGTGGCAGAAGCTTCCGAGCCGCGACGGCTGCATCTCGGATTAGATATTTGGGGCAAGGCAGGAACCGAAATTTATGCTCCAATGACTGGTACAGTTCATAGTTTTGCCTTCAACAATAATTTTGGTGATTATGGGGCCACCATAATTTTGAAACACGAACTCGAATATTTTTCATTTTATACTCTGTACGGTCATTTAAGCCTGCATGATCTGAATATTTTAAAAGAGGGCGATTTAATAATTAAGGGCCAATTATTTGCGCATTTTGGACGCCCGGAAGAAAATGGACATTGGCCACCACATCTTCATTTCCAGGTTATAAAAAATATTGGAATGTTAAAAGGTGACTATCCAGGAGTTTGCAAGTTTAGCGAAAAAGAAAGCTATCTCTCAAATTCTCCCGATCCTGACCTTATTGCCAATATGAATAATTTTATTTGCTGACGCTATATAAAAAGCCAGGTATTTTTCGTTATTCTTTTTATATCGCGTCCGATGGAGAACCTTTTACCTGTTTAAACGTATATTGACGAGTGCACGCTCTTCATAAAAAATGTATTTTTACACATTAATTTTGTAATATGGATATTAGCCCTGGTCCTCTTTTAAAGACCATAAATAATCCTTCTGATTTAAAACATCTTGACCGAAGCCAATTATTAGAATTGAGCAATGAATTGCGCCAGTATATTGTTGACATTGTTAGTGTTCATGGTGGGCATTTTGGCGCGAGTCTTGGCGTGATCGAACTTACCGTCGCGCTTCATTATGTATTTAACACACCGTACGATCAGCTTGTATGGGATGTTGGCCACCAGGCCTACGGCCATAAAATACTTACAGGCCGCAGGGATATTTTTAAAACAAACAGAAAATATAAGGGATTAAGTGGCTTTCCAAAACGCACCGAAAGCGAATA
The DNA here is from genome assembly GCA_038245055.1 of Chitinophagales bacterium. Lineage (GTDB taxonomy): Bacteria > Bacteroidota > Bacteroidia > Chitinophagales > Chitinophagaceae > Ginsengibacter. Next base: position 15,479 of record JBBRSV010000023.1, read on the forward strand.
TGATGCGTTCGGCGTTGGACATTCTTCTACTTCTATTTCGGCAGCGCTGGGAATGGCGATGGCTTCACATTATAAAGGTGAAACTGACAGGCAGCATGTTGCAATTATCGGTGATGGGGCAATGACGGCCGGAATGGCTTTTGAAGCGCTAAATCATGCCGGCATAGAAAAAAGTAATATCCTTATTATTTTGAATGACAACTGCATGAGCATTGATCCTAATGTAGGTGCATTAAAAGAATACCTTACTGATATAACTACTTCTCAAACCTACAATAAGCTTCGCGATGACTTTTGGAAAGCCCTGGGGAAACTTCCCGGGAAAACATTTTCCAGAAGCATGGTATCAAAATTAGAAGCCGGATTAAAAGGCATGGTGAGCAACAGCAGTAATCTTTTTGAAGCGCTGAATCTCCGTTATTTTGGCCCGATAGATGGGCACAACATCACCAAGCTGGTTGATACTTTAAAAGATTTGAAAGATATCCCCGGGCCAAAACTATTACATATAAAAACTGTAAAAGGAAAAGGTTATGAGCTTGCAGAAAAAGATCAAACCAAATGGCATGCCCCAGGATTGTTTGATAAAATAACCGGTGAAATTTATAAGAAAAAATTTGATCTTCCGCAACCTCCAAAATACCAGGATGTTTTTGGCTATACAATAATTGAGCTTGCGGAAAAGAATGATAAAATTATGGGCGTAACGCCTGCGATGCCAAGCGGAAGTTCATTAAAATATATGATGGAAAAAATGCCTGACCGTGCTTTTGATGTTGGCATATGTGAGCAGCACGCGGTGACACTTAGTGCGGGCCTCGCAACCCAAGGTATGAAGGTATTTTGCAATATTTATTCATCATTTATGCAGCGTGCGTACGACCAGGTGGTACATGATGTAGCTATCCAAAACCTGCCGGTTGTTTTTTGTTTAGATCGCGCTGGCGTAGTAGGTGAAGATGGGCCAACACACCATGGTGCCTATGATATTGCTTACATGCGTTGTATTCCAAACATGATTATAAGTGCGCCAATGAATGAAAGCGAATTGCGGGACCTGATGTTTACTTCACAACTGGAAAGCACAAAAAATCCTTTTGTAATTCGTTATCCACGCGGCGAAGGCGTAAAAGCGGAATGGAAAAACAAGATGAAGGAAATTAAAATCGGGACCGGCAGAAAGTTAAAAGACGGAGAAGAAATAGCCATTTTATCTTTTGGCCATCCCGGAAATTTTGCGGCATCAGCAATAAGAGAAGTAACAAAAGAAGGGATCAATCCCGGGCATTACGATATGCGTTTTGTAAAACCTCTAGACGAAAAAATGTTGCATGAAGTTTTCAAAAAATATTCAAAAATAATTACCGTAGAAGATGGAACGGTAGTTGGCGGTTTCGGCTCGGCAGTTTTGGAATTTATGGCTGCTAATAATTATACTGCCCAAGTAAGAATTTTGGGCATTCCTGATAAAATAATTGAACACGGTACGCTGAAGGAATTGCAGAGTGAAATTGGGATAGACGAAAATCATATCGTTGCAGCTATTCGCGATTTGGCCACTATAGAAGTAAACAAATTGATCGGTAAGTAAATAAAGTTTACGTTTTATTTTCACTATTGCGAATTGCTGCAATATCTCCTGTTTTAGATAACAGCATTTTTCAGCATAAAATGCACACGCATTAGCCGGATAAAAAGAAGGAACTTTTCGATGTCAGATTTTTTTTATAGCTTCTTTAATCCTTTTTTCTTAAGAAGGAGAAATATTGACTTGGTGAAATTCATCTTTGCCCTTTCATCTTATCGCCCGAAATATTTTTATATAACCGTTGATTTTTACTGCTTAATTTAGAGAAGGCATTGAAATTATTTCCGGTGCAGGGCTTTCTTCTTCTTTGCGTTCTTCATTAAACTCGATGATGAAATTATTAATTCCTGTGCCCATTATTATTGAAATATATTTCTGCTGAATAAGCTCGAGCATATTTAAAAATAGAAAGATCGCGTGAATACGATTTTCAGCAATGTCGAATATTTTTTCAAATGAAAGTGAACGCTCACTTTTTACAAGATCCAGCATGTATTTCCTGCTTCCTTCCATCGTATAATCGTATTGAACTACGGTATGTACAGGTTGATGTCTTTTTTCATGCAGCCGCTGGGCAACTTTCTCAAAAGCCTTCATCAGCTTGAACAACGAAACTGCCTGAATCTCTGTGCCTTCCCCGGATTCTTCACCAATTTTTGAAAGTTCATCCTGAATGTTGCCACGCTTTGCCATCAACATTCGCAAGGCTTCCAACTCACTCATCTTCAAAGCAGCTTCTTTAAATCTTTTATATTCCAGTATTTTATCAATCAATTCCTGGCGCGGATCAATTTCTTTTCCTTCATTATCAAGTTCTTTTCGCGGTAAAAGCATTTTAGCTTTTATCCTCATGAGCGTACTAATAAATAAAATAAACTCGCTGCTCAGCTCAATATTCAGGTCTTCGCTTTTATGTATATATTCAAGAAATTCGTTGGTGATTTTCGTAATGGGAATGTTGTATATATCCAGCTCATCTCTTTCTATAAAAAAAAGAAGGAGATCAAACGGGCCCTCAAACTGGGGCAACTTTATCTGGTAATTTTCTGTATTCATGCGATAATTAACCCCTTTATAAAAAATTAAGGTAAAAAAATCCCGATGTTTTATTATCGGGATGCAAATTTATTGAAATAATAATTATCTTTTTTTAAGCTCGTCTCTTATCTCTCCCAACAATTTATCGGTAGAAGAAAGCGCTTCCGGTGTAGCGGGCGCCTCTTTTTTTCTTTCTAATCTGGTTATTGCCTGGATAAGGGAAAAGATAACCAATGCGATTACAATAAAATTAATAACCGCAGCAATAAATTTTCCGTAGGCGACCGCGCCCCATTTTAATTCCGCTATGTCTTTAAGACCGGCTTTTTCCAAAGCAGGCGTTAGCAGCAAAGGCGTTATAATATCGGCTACCAAAGATGATATAATGGCGCCGAAGGCTGCGCCAATAATTACTGCAACGGCCAAATCCATAACGTTGCCTTTCATTGCAAAGGCTTTAAAATCTGAAATGAAACTCATAAATGTTTATTTTAATGGTAATGAAAAAACTATTTTTTTAAGCCCGGGTATTGCATTTTTAAGTCCGATAAAGCGTTCCTGAGGGTTGATGCAATTATATATTCTTTATACCAGTTTTGGTCGCTTGGCACAATAGTCCAGGGAATTACATTGCAATTTTCAAAGCAGTCTTCATACATCTCCATATAGATGTCCCAAAGCTTTGCTTCTGAGAGGTCGTTCGCATTATACTTCCACATTTTTGTGGGATCTTTTAACCGTTCATCCAGTCTATCTTTTTGTTCGTCAGGAGATACATGCAGGTAAAACTTAAGAATCATTGTGTTGTTTTGTTGCGCCAACAACTCTTCCCAGTTGTTAATGTCTTTCATTCTTTTATGCGCGTTTTCATCATCACACCATTTATGAACCCGTGTGATAAGAATATCTTCGTAATGGCTTCTGTTGAAAATCTGTATCATTCCTTTTGCAGGTGCATGTGCATGAATTCTCCATAAAAAATCATGGCTCAACTCTTCTGCGCTCGGAGCCTTAAAACTCTTTACCATTACCCCTTGCGGATTCATAGAAGTAAAAACATTTCTTATCACGCCGTCTTTTCCGCTTGCGTCCATACCTTGTATTACCACAAGCACCGAATGTTCGTTTTGAGCAAATAACAGGTTTTGCAAGTCGTCCAGTTCTTCTAATATTTTTGCTGTCTTTTCTTTTGTATCCTGCTTATCAAAATCCTTTCCCGCTCTCGTGCTAATTTCTTTAAGATTAATTCGGCTCATCGTGCGTTTTTAAAAGTAAAAGTGAAGGAAAAATTTTTTGATGTATCAAGATACCTCGTTAATAACATCAGTTTTTAATACTTCATAAATTTACATCTTTGCAATAACTTTATTGCTTGAGAAATAATTTTGTTAACCTAATCTTTTAAAACCGCTACAAAAAAATGTGTGCCAGAGATTAAAAGATAATGGCATTCATTTGTTTACCCATATATCTGCCGCTTCTTGTGACATGGGAAACATTTTCCTTGTAACAAGGTAGCATACGCGAAATTAGCCTTGAAGGTAAAAGATTTCATCTTAATTTGCTTTAAAAGAAATTAAGATCGACCCGTCTTTTAGAACCATGGAGCAGCAGTAAAATTTTTCTATAAATCCAATTCCCTTCTCAATTCTTTTGCAGTTTTTGTACTACCGTCATGGCTCCAGCCCGGCGGCTTTAGCAAGTATTTAAGTTTGATGGCCAGTGGTAGTTTTTTCTTCAGGTCAGTGCTAATATTTTGCCATTCATGAAAAATAATTTTAGTAAGATGGTATGGATTTTCCAATTGTTTGGTTAACCCATATCTTACCGGATCTTCTTTAACTTCCGTTTGAAAAGTACCAAACAACCTGTCCCAAATAATAAGTACCATTCCCATATTTCTATCGAGGTAGCGCACATTACTTGCATGATGTACCCTGTGGTGAGATGGACTTACAAAAACAGATTCAAACCAGGCAGGCATTTTATTAATGTATTGTGTATGCACCAATATTCCATAAATCTGGGTAAGCGAATACATGAAAACAATATCAATTGGTTTAAACCCAAACAAAACAAGAGGAAGAAAATAAATAAACCGGTAAAGAGGTTGCAACACAGAAGACCGGAAACCTGTGGTTAAATTAAATTCCTCCGATGAATGATGTGTAACATGAACGGCCCAAAAAATTCTGCAAAAATGATCGACCCTGTGTTCAATATAAAAGGCGAGATCTTCTAAAATAAAAAGGGAGGACCAGTATAATAATGGACTAAATGAAAGATCAATAAAATGGAAACCGTAAATGGAAATGAGAATTACCACGTATACCGCCCTGAAAAGAAGATCGATGCCACCGTTGAGCAAGCACAAATATATATTGATGAATGTCCCTTTTACTGTATAATATTTTCTTAAATGAAGATGGCTTAAGATCATCTCCAGGCCAATTACTACCAGGTATAATGGAGTAGTTATTAATATTAGTAATTGCTCTTTCAAAATTATTTTACTAAAAAATTAAACCGCCATAATTTCTTTTTCTTTTGCCTCCAGGTGTTTATCAACAAGTGAAATATAATTGTTAGTAATTTCTTGCATATCGCTCTCTCCATCTTTTGCCGCATCTTCACTGAGTCCATCTTTTTGCAATTTTTTAATTTGCTCAATAGCATCCCGGCGGATGTTTCTAACAGCGATTTTAGCGTGCTCACCTTCCACATTGCTTCTTTTTACAAGCTCCCTTCTTCTCTCTTCTGTAAGTGGTGGCAAAAAAAGACGAATAAGGTTGCCATCATTCTGAGGATTTATACCAATATTGGCCGCAATAATTGACCGCTCAATCGGCTGCAACATATTTTTTTCCCACGGCTGAATCGTCAGGGTACGTGCATCCATAACGCTTATATTGCCAACCTGTCCTATTGGTGTTGGGTTTCCATAATAATCTACGACAATTCCATTCAGCATATCGGGGCTTGCTTTTCCTGCACGAATTTTTATAAGTTCGGTTTCAAAGTGATCTATGGCTTTTTTCATTGAAGTAGTGCCTTCATCCAATATAAGTTCCAAGTCGTCTGTCATTTTATTTTTAGTTTTAAAAAAGTACCACATCCCTTTTAAGGTGAACCTTAAAAAGTGACCAAAAATAATAAAATCAGTCTGATAAAAAAGTTAATAGAATTTAATTCTGTTCAATTGGTTCACCGGCCAGCGTAAGTATTGTGCGGGATTTAATAATGTTTTCTTTCTGATTGATGCCGGGTAATGCCGGTGTTTTCGACTTCGCCTTAGGCCGGCTATAATAAACGACGCTTACGATTGCCAAAGAAAAAGCTGAAAGAGCTAAGATGACCATTGTGGTTCCTGTAAACCGTAGAAAATAAGCAAGGGCTATAAAAAGAATGTTGGTTCCTAAACAAGTCAGGGAAATCATTTTGTGGCTTAATCCGAGTTCTAACAAAAAATGATGAATATGATTTCTATCAGGACTAAATGGAGACCTGCGGCTTAAAATACGCATTGTAACTACACGAAAAGTGTCAAAAAGCGGAATGATCAATATTGCAAAGCCTATTGCGGGCGCAGCTTGCAAAGGCAAACCCAGCGATGGATCTGCAGCAACAGCTATAAATTTTATCACGAATACCGAATTTAAAATGCCTATTAGCAACGACCCGGTGTCGCCCATAAAAATTTTAGCAGGAGAAAAATTATAGATCAAAAAAGCTACGAGGCTTCCTACAAGAGAAAATGCCATCACCGCATACATAAGTTGCGATGTAAATAAAAAATAAATACCAAAAATAGTTGAAGTAAGCAAGCCAAGACTACCCGCCAGCCCATCAACTCCATCAATAAGGTTGAACGAATTTGTAATTACAATTATGGTAAAAAGCGTGAGCAAAATACTTGCAGTATGTGGTATCCGGGTAAGACCCAGGAAACCGTGCATGTCATTGATTTGCACACCTCCGAATTTTATGATGATACCAGCGGCAACCAATTGCCCGATAAATTTCTTATAAGCAGATAAAATTAATATGTCGTCTTTTATTCCCAGGAAAAAAATTACCATTACAGCTGCAACAAAATATTGAAATACAGGTGGAACAGTTGGAGGAACGCCCAATAAGGATGCAACTATAAATCCGGCAAAAATGCCGAGTCCACCCAGCGTAGGTGTCACCTCGTGATGAACTTTTCTCTCATCAGGCTCATCAAAAAGTTTTTTACTTTTTGCAACTTCAATTATTACGGGGATAGAAAAATAGGTGATCAAAAACGCTAATCCGCCGCTTAATAAAATATTATCCATAGCTTAATAATATAAAAAAGCAATGCAGTTACAAAAGTAAAATTAAGTTTAAAGTAAACAATTATTCTTTAATAATTAGTTTCTTAAGTAACAGATTGATTTAAAAAATACTCAAAAATTCCAATAGCAATTTTACAGCTAATCCAAAATATAACGCTATTATGTACAAAATTATTTTACAAGGGATCAATGGAAAAGTAACAAAATCTATTCAGTAATCTTTTCATCCACAGCGCCCGCAACCACACTGGCGCTCATTTTATTTATAGGGTTTTTACGATTTTCGTCATACATTTTTCGGTTGTTGAGAATGTCAACGCAACTAAAAATGGCTGCCCTGAAGGAAGAAGGATCGGCTTTATCTTTCCCGGCAATATCAAAAGCTGTCCCATGGTCAGGGCTGGTGCGAATTCCAGGCAAACCGGCCGTAAAGTTCACGCCTTCTCCAAATGAAAGAGATTTAAATGGTATCAGGCCCTGGTCGTGATACATAGCCAATACTGCATCAAATTTATCATACAATGCCCTGGCAAAAAAAGCATCGGCACTAAACGGGCCCATCACCAGCATATTGTGCTGCTTTGCATCTTTGATAGCCGGCTTAATAATTTCCTCCTCTTCACTGCCGATAAGGCCCTCATCTCCTGCGTGGGGATTTAAAGCCAAAACGGCGATTTTCGGCCTTTCAATATTAAAATCCCTTCTTAAGGACGCATGAAGAATCGCAATCTTGCTGCTAATACTTTCTTTTGTGATTTGAGAAGCAATTTCACTTATCGGGATGTGTTCTGTAACAAGGCCAACTTTTAAATTATCAGCGGCCATGAGCATCAGCACGTCATTTACTCCAAAAAAATCTTTTAAAAAGGGTGTATGGCCGGTATACGAAAAATTATCCCCCTGTACATTTTTTTTATGAAGCGGTGCCGTAACAAGCGCATCAATCTTTCTGTCCTTCAATGCCTGGGAAGCAATCTGGAGGCTTTTAACCGCATATTGGCCACCAATGTCAGTGAGCGTACCAGGATTGACAGCAACTTCTTCTTCCCAGCAATTATAAATATTTACCTGGCGGGGATTTAGCTTATGAAAATCTTTGACGCTTGAAAAGCTAAAATTCATTTCAGCCATGCCCTTCCTATAAAAATTTATTACTTTATTACTGGCGAAAACTACGGGAGTGCAAAAATCAAGAAAGCGATTATCAGACAGTGATTTCAATATTATCTCTATCCCAATTCCATTAAGATCACCACAAGTAAACCCTATTACTGGTTTGTTTTCTGTTTGGTCATTATTCACATTAATAAAATTGGTGATTCGCAAGTTAGTTAATAATGTTGTTGCAAGCAATAAGACCCAGGGTGATTAGAGAAAAAATTCTGAAGAAGCGCCACCTGTTCTGGCGTTTCTTATCAAAATTTATTGCCTACATAATTTTCTACAGGCATCCTGTTAGAAATACTGCGCGCAAGGGTCATCTCATCCGCATATTCCAACTCACCTCCAAATGCAATTCCACGAGCAATCGTCGTAATTTTTACCTGCTTTGCATTTATCTTTTTGCTGATATAAAATATCGTAGTGTCGCCTTGGATATTTGGACTTAAAGCAAAAATTAATTCTTCTGTTTTTTCTTCGTCTACGCGTTTTATTAACGAGTCAATTTGCAACTGGCCGGGGCCAATTCCGTCAAGTGGAGAAATAATACCGCCCAAAACATGATACAGGCCGTTGTATTGTTGCGTGCTTTCAATCGCTATCACATCCCGAATACTTTCCACGACACAAATCATTGACTGAATCCTTGCCCTGTCGCCACATATATTGCAAAGCTGTTTATCTGAAATATTGTGACAGCGATTGCAAAAGTTTATTTCTTCGCGCATTTTTATCATCGCTTCGCTAAACATTTTTACATCATCAGTTTCCTTTTTGAGCAAGTGAAGTACCAACCGCAATGCGGTTTTTTTTCCGATACCTGGGAGTTTTGCAAATTCGTTTACGGCGCTTTCTAAAAGAGTAGAAGAAAAAATCATGCGGCAAAGATAATACACGATTTAGTGATTGCCTTTGTTGCATTCCGGCGCTGATTTTTTGCTTTAATATTTGGAGGGTATCTTAATTATTTTAAAGAATAATGTCCCTTTCATTCTCCCAATCTGCCCTTATGTTTATTTTTTGTGGAATGGAATTTACCTTTTCAGGTTGAATTTTTAAGTGATAATTTCCAGTGTCCCAAACACCATTTTTATTATCATCTTCAAGTATGCGCACTTCATAATCGCCTGGTGCAAAAAGCTTCATGCTCCAGCTGGTAGCCGTGAGCGGATAAGAATTTACAATTTCATTATTCAGAATAAATTCTAAAACAGGATTCTTGAATTTTGAGAGGTTTTTAAAATTTATTTTTATACTTCCGTAATCACCTTCTTTTTTTGTTTTGAAATGGATGGTGTCTGATTTTAATAAAGCAACCCCGCTGGAATCTTCACCAAAATCTTTAGGAATAATCAACCGGTAGTCAGCATTATCGTGCCATGCATTTCGCACAGTTACTATTTTTCGCGTAGTATCAATAGTTACAATGGCAGCCTTGTCCGGGCTATAAAGCGTATCAGTCAGCTCAATTTTAAGGCTGTCGAAGTTTTTTAATTTGTGGTTAAATTCTAGGGTAAGTGGTTTCAATAAATCCTGGCTGCCACTTGCGGCAGACGAAATAAATTTCAATTTCTTATCCGCGGTTGTTGAAGTTTTGGCACTGCCTTTCACTTCGGGTTTTTCTTGCGCGTAAGCAAATAAATTTAACGGCCCCGAATTGTTGGTTACATCAATTGTGCTATCTGCAAAAGCAAATAATTCGTCTTTATGATTGTATATCCTTTGGCCGCCTTCATCCTTCAAAGCGAAAATATTATAAATACCTGCGGCCAGGTTATGAAAAATATACTTGCCAGAACTATCAAGCCTTGTTATGTATTTTGGCTTATGTTTATACACTGCCGAATCGGATAAATCTTTATACAAAAAGATCAATAAAGTGGAATCGGCTTTGCCAGTTTCGGCCAATTGCACCTTGCCGGAAAATTGAAGAGAATCAATGTAAGGACCAGTAGAAAATACATAAGAGAAATTTTTTACCGGGTTGCCTTCGTTATTATCTTCTATGGAATTACCAAGGTCAAAACGATACGTGGTGTTAGGTTCCAGCGTATCCCTTATTTTGATCGTAACTGTTTTAAGCTTAAAATCAACATTAGGAATAATTTTAGGCGTGGGCGAAATCAATAAATTTTCCTGCAGTTTTTGCAACTGAACATACTCATCAAAAGTTAGTACAATGCGATTGCCCGTAAAATTAACAGAGCCATTTGGCGGAGAAGATTTTAGAAGAACAGGAGCAATTGTATCTCTTGGGCCACCGGTAGGAGCTACAATTTGTGCGCAACCACTGCCAACAACAGATAGCAGGTATAAACCGATGCCTGCCAGTAAAACTAAAATAACGTTGCGTAAATTCATTTTTTGAAAAAAGCAAACATAATTGCTTTCAACTGATAATGACTTTACACCTTCATAAAATAATTCTAAATCTCATCTCCAGGTACTTCAACTAACTCATGCAATGCAACAGTCATGTTATTTGTTTTTACAAACTCACACCAATGGCAATCAGGTTTTCCGCAACCTGTATAAAAATCATGCGCCTGAATTTTATCCCAGGTAGTTTTTATTTGTTGCTTAACAGTCGTGATATCTTCCGGTGTGATATATATTTTTTCCTTGCGATAATTTTTCTTTTTATCAGGCTCTATAAAATCAAATTCACTGCTAACGGCAATCCAATCGCGATTATAATTATCCAATAAAATTTTATAAAACACTGCCTGCCGCCAGTAATCACCACCGTCAGGAATTTTTTCTTGCGGAGGTTTGAGTTTATCTTTTGCCTTATCAATGTCCCCCGTTTTATAATCTACTACGTTTACCTCTTTGCCATTAAATTCTAATTTATCCAATTTACCTTTCAGAGGCACACCGTTCACCACCACGCCTTTTATATTTCTTTCCAGTGCAACTATTTTGTTGAAGCTGTGGATATAATTTTCATAATAGTTTGACAAAACAATCTCACCATATTCTAATCTCTCTGTAAATCTTTGTTTAGTAAAGCTTTCGCGGTGGCGGTGCATGTACCAATTAAAGTCGCTAATAAATTCTTCTTTAGAAGGAAAAACATTTTTATTATCCTGCATTTTTCTAAAGAACTGCTCCAGCGCATAATGCACCGCTGAACCAAACTCGGTTGATTCATTTTTTGGCGAAGGAATGCGGATAAGATTTTTGAAATAAAATTCCAGCGGGCATTTTAAATAGTTGTTGAGCGCCGTTACATTCATCACAAACCGCTCCAGCAAACTCGTGATGAATTCATTTTCTATTTTCTCAATTTCAGGCTGATGATCGTTTTGCAATTGCAATATTTGAAATTGCGCTTCAGTTGCCGGATCAATAAAAACTTTTTCTGTTTGAAGTTCATGAAAGTCTAATATTTCTGCAATGAACATGGAAGGTTCCAGTGCCCTTCCATCATCTTTAAAACAACAGTAAGAAATAAATAAGTTTTGCTCTGCCCGTGTAAGCGCTACATAAAAAAGTCGGCGCAACTCTTCATCAGCAGCATCGTCTCCATTTGAGATAGATGTGAAAATGTTGTCCGGAAATTTATAACCACTGGAAGGCTTGCGCTTTTTTTCCCATAAACTGGCATTGCTTCCTGCAAAAAAAACGTATTCAAATTCTAATCCTTTAGAACCATGCGCCGTCATTAAGTTAACCCCTTTTTCGCTACCACTTACTTCAACCAAAGGCAAAGAAAGTTTTTCACTTTGCATCAAATCGAAGAGCTTGATCAACTGTTTCAAGCCAAGATTAGGATTACGATGTGTTTCTTCTTTTATAAAATCAAATAAACCGGTAAGTACTTGCAGCAGCCAAATTTTTTCATCACTTTTCATGATATAACTCAATATGCCCGTCTCTTGAATTACGCATTCAAACAAACCTTGCAACGTAAGATTGGGCACTTTCGAAATAAGACTTTCCATCGCTTCACTTGCTTTCTTAAGACTTTCATTCATGCCTTGCGTAAATAAATCACGAACTGGTTGTTTGGTTCTTTCAACCAACAATTTTCTTATGGACGTTTTATCTTTTGTAAAATGTTTGTCAGCAACTTCAATGCTTACTTTCGCAATTTCTATCGGCGGAATATTGAACCAGTCATAATGCAATATTTCGAAGAGTAACTCGTCGCCGCTATATGGAATATCATGTTCCCCTTCAAGATATCGTAAAATTGAAATGATCTTTTTTGCAAAAGGAATGTGGAGAATGTTTAAACTCCGTTTACTGTAATAAGGAATTTTCAGCAGCTTAAAATATTGTGCCAGCTCTTCGCCGTATTTATTTTCCTTATAAATAACGCCAATCTTTTTTGGATCGATTCCTTCTGCTAAAATTTTTTCTACCTGTTGTGTGATGCCAATCATTTCATGCCGGTGCTTTTCATAATTCTGAATGATCGGCTTATGCGTAAGGTGTTTAATTTTTATGTTGGCCGAAAGGAGCTCTTTGCTCAGGCCTTCCACCTGGTTTATGAGCCGGTCATTATTTTTATCGATGATCGTTTTTGAAACATCTAAAATGGATTGAATGGAACGATAATTACTGGTAAGCACCACCGTTAGTAAGTCATTTTTATAACTGTTGGCGAAGCCCAGCATGTTCTCCACATTCGCCCCCTGGAAACGGTAAATGCTTTGGTCATCATCGCCTACAACAAATACATTTGGTTTATCCCAATAATTAATCAACAATTCCACCAGTCGATTTTGAGTTCCGCTTGTATCCTGGTATTCATCTACCAACATGTATAAAAACTGTTCCTGGTAGCGCTGCAATAAATTCGGGTTTTCTTCAAAGGCTTTTATCACCCAATTGATCATGTCGTCAAAGTCGTACAAATCGTTCTTGCGCATGAGCGTTTGAAAATTAGCGAACTCATTTACGGCGGCGCGCAACTTTTCCATCTTCTCAGTTTCCTCTTCAATCTTATCAGTACGCACATCACCTTTCTTAAAATTCAGGGTGGCTCGCTTTGCAATATATTCAGTGCGTTCCGGCAGCGTTTTTATATAGGTGTCAATGCGTTCATTAATAAATTCCGGCGACCAGCCTTCGCGCTTCATTATGCTGAATAAATTTTGCAGGTTGTTAATCTCGTAATACACATCGCCACGGTAGCGCTTCAAAAGATGATTTTTTTGAAAAGAATCTATCAGTTGCTTAAAAAGATCAATGCGCTGCAAATCAGAAACAGGGTCAAGTGCCGTTTTCTCAAAAAGGCCAAGGTTATCCTGTATCACATCATTACAAAATGAATGAAAAGTGTAGATGTTTACTTTGTATGCATCAGCGCCAATGAACTCCAAAATGCGCTTTCGCATCGCAATAACGCCGGCATCTGTATAAGTCAGGCAAAGAATATTCTGCGGCTGCGTATCTGTATCCAGCAATATTTTTCCAATGCGTGCCGAAAGGATCTGCGTTTTTCCCGTGCCGGGCCCGGCGATAACCATCACCGGCCCTTCGATAGTATCAACAGCTTTTTTTTGCTGCTCATTTAACCGCTCGTATTCCTTTTTGAATTTTTCTAATTGATAGTTTTTGGAAGGCATTTGTAAAGATAAATTATGTAGGGATTATCGAAGAGAGACTAATATTTTGTAAAGAAAGATTTAACTATGACAATTAAGTTTAAAAAGCCATGAGCCGAATAAATAATTTATTCGGCTCATTTTTTAGCAGTATTTGAGCCGATATGATTAATAATCGGCTCGTGGCTTATAACCGGGAGCAGTCCGACTGCCCAAATATCCTGTATAAATTGACGGACGCGGAGGAAATGCGGTTTTGCTTTGCTGAAGAACCCGGCCATATCAGTGGTGGTTTAAAAGCGCTTCCCAAGCCAATACAAAACGAAGCCATTATTAATATGATGCGTAGAAATCAATAACAAAACATAGTTAATAAAAAAATTCCTCAGAAATTATTTTTCCATTCTTTGTTTTATACACACACAATTCGCTGTTTGTTTTGCGCTCGTCGCCTTTCATTTGTAAATCGGTTTCCCATGCTACTGCAAAATAATCGCCGGCAATCAACGGATCTGAAATAGTGCTGCAATAAAAATTTTCAACATGTGCAATAAATAGTTGCGCTTTTTTCCTGATAGCTTCCATGCCTTTCGTTTCTTTTGCCAACAGGCCTTCATAAGGTTCCAGGCTGATAATTTCTTCTGCGAACAGTTCTTCTTTGGCCTCTTCTACTTTTCCATTTCGGCACATATCTACCAGGCGGGCGGCAATTTCATTTGTTGTCATTGTCTAATATTTTTTTCTCTTAATTATTATAAATATGAAATTACTGCAACCGGACCAGGATATGACGGCTGAATGCGACAATTAAAGGGTGCTTCACGGCAAAATTTATAAAGTTTTTTAACCAATTACCTCTTTGTTTGTTATTAAAGGCATATGAGCAAAGTTTACCATTTAAAGAAAATTCAGTTTATTGCAGCGCCGCTTGAAAAGGTATGGACATTTTTTTCGGCGCCTGAAAATTTAAAAACAATAACCCCGCCGCATCTTGGCTTTAATATCTTATCAGAAAAATTTGGAACGGAAATGTATGCAGGAGAATTAATTGAATATACGGTAAAGCCTTTGTTTGGAATTCCATTGTACTGGATGACGGAAATTACACAAGTTGTACCATTGAAGTATTTTATAGATGAACAGCGCTTTGGGCCTTATTCTTTTTGGCATCATCAGCATCATTTTAAAGAAGTAAATGGCGGCATCGAAATGACGGATATTGTTCATTACAAAATACCCTTTTGGTTCTTTGGCGACATAGCCAATTCATTGTTTGTAAAAAAACAATTACAGGAAATCTTCGCCTTTAGGGAGAAAGTAGTCAAGGATTTTACCTTCGATAAATAACACTCACATTGCAACTCTTGTAATTTCTTTACCGGCAAGATATTGCTTCATCGGCTTCCAGTAATAAGAATGCCACCCATCTTTTAGGCTGCCTTCTTCACGGTCCGGAACATTTGCGTGCGTGGCGTGAAGCACAACATCATTTCCTCTTTGTTCAAGGGCTATCATAAAAATAGAATCCGGATCTTCCCTTGTCCAGTTTTCGGCTTTCCATGTTTGTACGATCAATTTATCATTTACGAGATAAAGATTTTTGCCCGCAATGTAAGAGCCGTGCGCGGTAAATGCAGCGCCGGTTTTATTGGAAATTTTTGCAGGCGCCCCGGTAATAAAAGTATGCAGTTTTGCATTCATATAAAGGTTATAAATCTCCTTGGGGCTGGTGTTTTTAAATAACACTTTCTGTACAATCGTCTTTGCCATTTTATTTTATTTTAAAATAAGAAAACAGTAATCAAAGAATTTTTTTACTTTAAAAATTGTCTTTCAAATAACAAACTATTTACCTTCCAAACATCTTATCTAATTCATCTTTTTTAAATTCCAGGAAAACCGGTTTACCATTGGGAGTCGTATTAGATATTTCGCACTCAAATAAATCGTCAACAAGAGATTTGATTTCTTTTATCGCCAGGTGTTTGCCCGCTTTTACTGATTGCTGCCAGGCGAGAGAACGTAATAATTTTTCTCTCTTACTAAAACTAACGTCCATGCTAAAGTGCTTATATTGATCGAGCACCATTTCCAGCGAAGACTTTTCATTTCCATCCATCACATCTGCCGGGGAGCCTTGTATTACAAAAGTATTATTACCGAAAGGCTCTACCTGGTATCCCAGCAAAAAAAGATCCGGTAATAAATCATTAAACAAAACGGCATCAACGGGTGTTACTTCCAGCGTTACGGGAAAGAGGCTCCTTTGAATGGCGACTGGCTTGCCTTTCATGGCATTTAAAAAACGCTCATATAAAATTCTTTCATGCGCATTTTGCTGATGAATTACTAAAAATCCATTTTCATTTTGTGCAATTATAAACGTATTGTGAACCTGTACGTAATCTTCTGAGGAAGGTTTTTTATTTATTTTAATTTGATAAACATGCTTTAAAGTGGAAAAATTTTCAGTGGAGTTTGTTGTTTCATTTCTTGAAAATTCTGATTCATGTTTTTCGGCAAGCGGCACCTTTAATGCCGGAAAAACAGCCTCCCAACTACCCAGATCACTTTTACTATTAATGAAATGCGCCTGGTTTTTCTGCGTAAAAGTTTTAAACAAAGATGTTCCTGATACAGTAACCTGTTTTTCAGGGGTAAATGGCTGACTAACGGCCTCACTGTGTTGGATAGACGCATCTAATTCAAAATCCAATGTTGGAGTAACGCTATATTGCGCCAGCGAATGTTTTACTGCCGACTGAACAAAGGCATAAATAATTTTTTCATCCTCAAATTTAATTTCCTGTTTGGTTGGATGTACATTAATATCAAGCCTCGATGGATCCAAATCTATAAACAACGCATACATAGGGAAACTATCTTTGGCAATCATATCGCTAAAGGCATTCATAACCGCGTGATTGAGGTACGCGCTTTTAATAAACCGGTTGTTCACAAAAAAATATTGATCCCCCCTGGTTTTTTTTGCAGTTTCCGGCTTGCCAACAAAGCCATATATATTCAGGTAATCAGTTTCCTCTTTAACGCTTACTAAATTAGCGTTGTAATTATTTCCAAGTATTTGTATGAGCCTTTGTTTTAAGGAGCCTTTTTCCAAATGAAAAACCTCCTGCCCATTTGATGTGAGAGAAAAAAATATTTCCGGGAATGACATTGCCACGCGAATAAATTCATCTATAATATGTCGCAATTCGGAGGCGTTGCTTTTCAAAAAATTTCTTCGTGCCGGAACATTAAAAAACAAATTCTTCATAGAAATATTAGTACCATCTGTAGTGGCAACCGGCTCCTGCGAAATGACTACGCTGTTTTCAATTTCGATGCACGTTCCTACCGCTTCTCCTGCCCTTTTAGTTCTTAATTCTACCTGGGCTACACCGGCAATGCTGGCAAGAGCTTCCCCACGAAAGCCCATCGTTTTTATATGAAACAGGTCATCAATATTTTTTATTTTAGAAGTCGCGTGCCGCTCAAAGCTCATCCTGGCGTCAGTTTCGCTCATTCCTTTTCCATTATCAATTACCTGGATCAACGCTTTGCCGGCATCATTTACAAAAAGCTTTATCTCGGAGGCGTCAGCGTCTACAGCATTCTCAAGCAGTTCTTTTACGGCACTCGCCGGGCGCTGGATCACCTCGCCAGCCGCAATTTGGTTAGCAATATTTTCTGGCAATAAATTAATAATATCGGACAAAATCTCTTCTCTTTATATAACGGTAAAATTAATGATTATTGTGAGGTCATTTACAAGAGCATAATATACTTTTAGATAAATGATACTATAATTGATTTACAACAAAAACTGTATGGCTGCAAGTTCTTTACCAACTTGCTGTACTCCTTTTAATATTCTTTGAGTTTGAGTGGCAGATGGTTTTTTATTCCCTTTTATATATTGTGCCAACAGGCTTTGATTTATACCAATACGTTCAGATAACGCCTTTGCATTAATTACTTTATAGAATTCAAAAAACTGTGGAAGATCAAGCGTTATTTTCAAGTTATGTTCGCCAATAGTTTTATCTTTTTCTTCAAAATAAAAATTCAGAGCTTCAAGAATGTTGGCTCTTAAATCTTCCAAAGAATTACCAACCGTGTAAACAGGATATTTCGTTGCATAAGCGGAATATCCTGTTTTGGTACGCTCAACAATTATTTCAATCTTTTTCATCATTTTATTTTTTATAATCCTGCATCCTTTTTTATTTTTTTTTCGAGCCCTTTGCCAATTTCGTGGCTACCATGATATGGACAAACAATCTGTCCTTTTTTAAAAGGATGTTTCATGATAATATGGCTGCCGGATTGCCGAATTGTAAACCAGCCATCTTTTTTTGAGCAGTCTTACCAGTTCAGCGAATTTCATTTTTAAAGGTAATAAATTTATTACTTATCTTATTAATCGCGGATTTGATCTATTCATAATATTATATTTTCAAAACGATTTGTAATTTTCATTTGAAACAAAAAAACATAATTGTTTACCTTGTGCATTCTATTAAAACTTACATTTTTCGCAGATGAATAAATCGATCCTCACCACATTTTTTTTCTTATTAATTTGCCTTTCATCATTTTCACAGTCCGCTTCAAAAAATAATGCACAACGTTGGGTTGATAGCGTCTTTAAATCTTTAAATGATGACCAGAGAATTGCGCAACTGATGGTGTTGCGTGAAAGCAGCTTTACCAAAGACGGGCCTGTTTTTTATGATTCCCTAATTGCAGATAACATCCTTAAATATAATATTGGTGGCATCGTGCTGTTCCAGGGCAGCCCGGTAAAGCAAGCGAACTTTATTAATTATTTTCAAAGTATAGCCAAAACGCCATTGATGGTTTGCATCGATGGAGAATGGGGGCTTGGCATGCGGCAGGATAGTGTAATTCCTTTAAACCACCAGATGATGCTTGGCGCCGTGAATGACACGTCAATTGTTGCTGCTTACGGCAAACTCGTTGGGCTGCAATGCAGGCGCGAAGGCATACAGGTAAATTTTGCGCCCGTTGTTGACATCAATAATAACCCGAATAATCCTGTTATTAACGATCGCTCTTTTGGAGAAGATAAATATAAAGTAGCCCGTTATGGAGTTACTTACATGAAAGCCATGCAGCTTGAAGGTGTGCTTGCCTGTGCAAAACATTTTCCGGGCCATGGCGATGTATCCGTAGATTCTCACCTGGATCTTCCGGTGATAAATAAAAGTATGCAACAACTGGATTCATTGGAGTTATATCCTTTTGAACAAATGTTTGCAGCGGGCGTCGGCAGCGTGATGATCGCGCATTTATACATTCCTGCAATTGATACAACGGCTAATACGGCAACTTCTTTATCGAAAAAAAATGTTACCGGATTACTTCGCAATAAACTTCATTTTGAAGGCTTGACTTTTACCGACGCGTTGGGAATGAAAGGTGTTGCAAAATTTTTTCCGGGTGGCCAAATTGCAGCACAGTCCTTAATTGCAGGCAATGACATGCTTTGCCTGCCGGAAGATGTAGCTTCATCTATCGCAAAAATAAAAGAGGCGATTGATAGTAATAAATTAAGCTGGAATGATGTGTATGAAAAATGTAAAAAAGTATTGGAATATAAATATATGTATGGTGTGGCCAACTTAAAACCAATCGACACCACAAACCTTACACTGGATTTAAATACAGGGGTGAATGATATAAAAAAATTAGTAGCAGATAATGCCATCACCGTTTTAAATAAAAAGGATGAACAATTTTTTCCTTTAAATAGTTTTAATACAGAAAAAAATATTGCCTACGTCGGAATAGGAATTGACAGCGCAAATGCATTTGCTCAAAGAATGAAAGATGATTATAACGCCGATGCATTTTATTTTAATTATAAAGAAGACAGTCAAAGAATTTTATCAACAGTCGAATTAATAAAGAACCGCTATAAGTCAGTAGTAATAGGTATTCACAATTACAAAAGATACCCTTCAAACAATTTTGGCATAAGTGAATATGCGTTGAGTTTGATCAGGTCAATCCAGCAAAATAACAAAACCATCATTTTTGATTTTGGAAATCCTTATGCACTAAAAAACTTTTGCAATGCAGCTAATCTTGTGGCTTGTTATGAAGACGATTCTATAACACAACGATCCGCTGCTGATTTGCTCGAAGGAAAAATATTTGCCAAGGGAACCTTACCTGTAAGCGTGTGCGAAGATTATAAATATGGAATGGGCATTATTGACGGAGATCTTCATCTTCCCTTTGCGGAACCCGAAGTTGTTGACCTTAATGCGGCAAAACTTTCTATAATCGACAGCATCGCAAACAATGGTATTGACGCCGGCGCTTATCCCGGTTGCGTTGTGCTCGTGGCGAAAGATGGAAAAGTTGTGTACGACAAAGCTTATGGTAAATTTAATTATGATACGCCACAGCCGGTTTCATTGAATTCAATTTATGATATGGCCTCCGTTACCAAAGTATGTGCAACCACACTTGCCGTAATGAAATTATATGATGAAGGTAAAATAAAACTGACCGCAACCCTGGGCACTTATCTTCCATGGGTAAGAAAAAGCAACAAGTCAAAACTACTTATCAAAAATATCTTATTGCACCAGGCTGGCCTAATTGCTTATATTCCTTTTTATAAAGATGTTATTGATCCGGTTACCGGCGAACCTTTGCCAAGGGTTTTTTCTCATGTTAAAAATGCCGCATTTAGTATTCGCGTTGCGCAGGATTTATATCTTAGAAATGACTACCGCGACACGATGTATAAAAAAATTCTTGACAGCAAACTTGGTCCTGCAAACAAATATGTATACAGTGATAATGATTTTATTTTCCTGGGTAAAATAGTGGAAGCAGTTTCAGGATTGCCGCTGGATAAATATGTAGATAAATATTTTTATAAACCAATGGGCCTTGCCTCAACAGGATTTTTACCAAGAGAGAAATTTGATACCAACAGGATTGCGCCAACGGAATTTGAAAAGCAATTTCGCATGCAACATTTGCATGCTGATGTACACGATCCTGGTTCGGCAATGTTTGGCGAAGTTGCGGGCCATGCCGGATTATTTAGCGATGTAAATGACTTGTCAGCAATTATGCAAATGTTACTTGACGGAGGTGCGTTTAAGGGTAAGCGTTATATCAAGGCAAGCACGATAAAACTTTTCTCCGCATATAACAGTACCATTAGCAGGCGTGGTTATGGTTTTGATAAGCCGGAAAAAGACAATGCAGTTCGTAAGGAGGCATATCCTGCCAAATCTGTTTCACCTCTGGCCATTGGGCATACAGGCTATACCGGCACTGCTGTGTGGGCAGATCCGAAATATAACATCGTATTTATATTTTTGAGCAACCGCGTAAATCCATATGGTGGCGACAACTTAAAATTATTACACATGAACGTTAGGGGGAAAATCCAGGAAGCTATTTACGATGCTATGAAACAGTAATACATAATGTCTATTTTTGTTAAGTAAATTTTTGAAAGAAGTAAACGACTGCACAATAAAAAAATCTTTCTATAATGAAATATCCTTTTCAAATAAAATCGCTTGACGATTACAAACAACAATACCAAAAAAGTATAGATGACCCCGAAGCTTTTTGGGGTAACGTTGCTGAAAATTTTTACTGGCGTAAAAAGTGGGATAAGGTTCTTGAGTGGAATTTTAAAGAACCAAAAATTGAATGGTTTAAGGGTGCGAAACTGAACATCACTGAAAATTGCATTGATCGACACCTTGAAACGATGGGTGAAAAACCAGCAATAATATGGGAGCCAAATAACCCGGAGGAAAGAACACGGGTTGTTACTTATTCAAGATTGCATAAAAGGGTTTGCCAGTTTGCGCAGGTGCTATTAAATAATGGCGTTAAGAAAGGTGACCGCGTTTGTATTTATATGGGCATGGTTCCCGAACTGGCTTATGCAGTTTTAGGCTGTGCAAGAATCGGCGCAATACACAGTGTAATATTTGGTGGATTTTCCGCGCAAAGCATTGCAGACAGGCTGGAAGATGCAAAAGCAGAATTTATTGTAACCTGCGATGGCGCTTATCGCGGCGGTAAAGACATTCCATTAAAAAGTATTATCGACGATGCTTTAATAGGCAATAAAACGATAAAAAAAGTAATTGTATATACAAGAACCAGAACACCGGTTTCCATGATAAAAGGCCGCGATGTTTGGTGGGAAGATGAAATGGAATATGCCTTATCACAAATTGAAAAACACAATGTAATTACGATGCCTGCGGTGGAGATGGACGCTGAAGATCCATTGTTTATTTTATATACGTCCGGCTCAACCGGCAAGCCTAAAGGTGTGGTTCATACATGCGCTGGCTATATGGTTTGGACGACATACACTTTTGTAAACGTATTTCAATACCAGCCCGGTGATGTACATTTTTGTACGGCTGATATTGGTTGGATAACAGGTCATAGTTATATCGTTTATGGTCCGTTGGCAGCCGGTGGAACCAGTGTAATGTTTGAGGGCATTCCCACCTTCCCTGGGCCAGGAAGATTTTGGGATATTGTTGATAAATACGAAGTGAACATTTTATATACCGCGCCCACTGCCATTAGAAGCTTAATGAGTTATGGCCTGGATCCTTTGAAAGGAAAAGACTTGTCATCGTTAAAAGTTTTGGGCACTGTTGGCGAACCAATAAATGAAGAAGCGTGGCATTGGTACGATGATAATATCGGTAAAAAGAAATGTCCCATTGTGGACACCTGGTGGCAAACAGAAACGGCTGGTATTTTAATTTCTAATCTCGCCGGAATTACGCCTGCGAAGCCAAGCTGGGCAACTTTACCGATGCCAGGCGTACAACCGTTATTAGTAGACGACCGGGGAAAAGAAATAACTGAGCCTGATGAAAATGGCTTATTAAAAGGAAATCTTTGCATCAAAGCTCCGTGGCCCGGAATTTTAAGAACTACTTATGGTGATCATGAACGTTGCCGCGCGAATTATTTTGCCGCTTACGAAAATTTATACTTTACCGGTGACGGAGCCTTGAAAGATAAGGACGGAAATTATCGCATAACGGGAAGGGTAGACGACGTTTTAAATGTAAGCGGCCATCGCATCGGAACTGCCGAAGTTGAGAATGCCATTAACATGCATACTAATGTGATTGAAAGTGCCGTTGTAGGCTATCCGCATAATATAAAAGGACAGGGTATTTATGCATTTGTTATAACGGAAAAAACAACGCACGACGAGGAGCGTTCAAAAAAAGATATACTTGAAACAGTTGCAAGAATTATTGGACCAATTGCCAAACCTGATAAAATTCAATTTGTTACCGGGCTGCCTAAAACAAGAAGCGGCAAAATTATGCGCCGCATTCTTAGAAAGATTGCGGAAGGTGAAATAGAGAATTTAGGAGATACAACAGCACTGCTTGACCCGGGAATTGTGGATGAAATAAAAGCGAATAAAGTGTAAATATTATATGAAAAGATTTCTCAAATTATTGCTCTGGATATTCCTTATATTTTTTATCCTTTTCAATTTTATTAGTGCAACAAATGCTTATAAGTTTACCCATTTTTATAATCCGGGTGAGGTAATTATTAAACCGGAAAACCAAAAAACTTCCTGGGATAAAATCAGCGATATCATTTTTGGTAAAGATTATCTCAAGAAACAAAATGTTCCGTTGCCAGACTCTTTCTCTACAGTAATCTTTACTACAAAGGACAAAATAAAATTGGAAGGATGGTACTGTCCTGCTAAAAATGCTGTTGGATCAATAGCATTATTTCATGGGTATGGCGATAACAAAACAAAGGTGCTCGAAGAAGGAAAAGCCTTTCTAAATATGGGTTACAATATATTGTTGTTGGATTTCAGGGCGCACGGAAATAGCGAAGGGCACACCTGCACAATTGGCTATGATGAAGCGGAAGATGTGAAGCTGGCATTTGACTTTTTAAAAAATAAAGGCGAACACAACATTGTTCTTTGGGGTATTTCGATGGGCGCGGCCACCATAGCGCATGCTGTTAGCGAATATCATATTCAGCCCACCAAGGTGATTTTAGAAATGCCTTTTGCCACCATGGAAAATGCGGTAGAAGGACAAGTTAGATTGATGCACCTGCCGGATGAACCGCTCTCCACATTCCTGGCCTTTTGGGGCGGTGCAGAGCATGGCTTTTGGGCATTTAAAGTAAATCCTGACGAGTATGTAAAAGATATTCATTGCCCGGTATTATTGCAGGTTGGAGTAAATGACGTGCGGGTGACACCCAAAGAAAGACAAGAAGTATATGAAAATCTGAACCAGCCAAAACAATTGGTTATTTATAAGAACAGCGGCCACGAATCTCTCCTCAAAAAGGAACCGCTAAAGTGGCTGGCAAGTGTGTCTGCATTTCTTAACAGCTAATGCAACATGCATCCTAAAAATATTTCCATAAGTGATTATGATTATTTTCTTCCGGAAGAAAAAATCGCTTTTTTTCCTTTAGAAAAGAGAGATGAATCGAAATTACTTGTTTATAAAAATGGCACTATCAATGAAGATATTTATCAAAATATTGCCTTTCATTTACCGGCAAAAACGTTCCTGGTTTTTAACGATACTAAGGTTGTAAATGCAAGAATTTTATTTACAAAACCTTCCGGCGCTGTTATAGAAATATTTTGCCTTGAACCTTATGAAGCTGTAAAAGATTACGCCATTGTTCTACAGAAAAAAAACACAACCCGATGGAAATGCATGATCGGCGGTGCAGGAAAATGGAAACAAAAATATCTTCAAAAAAAATTCACCATTAATAATATTGAGGTAGCATTAAAAGCTGAATTAGTTGAAAAACTTTCTGATGCTTACGTGGTTGAACTTAGCTGGAACCCCGTTGAATACTCATTTGCAGAAATACTGGAGCATAGTGGAAAAATTCCTTTGCCACCATATATAAAAAGAGATGCCGGTGAAAATGATACGGAAAGATACCAGACTATTTATTCAAAGTATGAAGGTTCCGTAGCGGCTCCCACGGCAGGTTTACATTTCACTGAAAAAATATTTGCTGCTTTAAAAGAGAAAGAAATTGAAACCGGTTTTGTTACGCTTCATGTAGGGGCAGGCACCTTTAAGCCTGTGAAAGTTGAAAAAATAGAAGGCCACGAAATGCATGCAGAATGGATTGATGTTTCAACATTATTTATTGAGCAATTAATAGAAAATTGGGCTAACGGAATTTTTTGCGTAGGCACTACTTCTGTCCGTACTATTGAAAGCCTTTACTGGATGGGCGTGAAAGCAAAACTCCACGCAGCCAAAACTATTGAAGAATTAGAAATAAAACAATGGGAAGTATATGAAGATGATTTGTGCAATAGTGCTGTTTCAGCTATCGATGCCTTAAACTTTTTATTGAATTTTCTGCGGGACAATCAATCAAAGCGACTTTTTGCAACAACACAAATAATAATTGCACCCGGTTATGATTTCAAAATTGTAAAGGGAATGATCACTAATTTTCATCAACCAAAATCAACGCTGTTATTACTGGTTGCTGCCATAGCTGGCAAAAATTGGAAGGATATTTATAACCATGCGCTTCAAAATAACTTTCGGTTCTTAAGTTACGGTGATGGATGTTTGATCTTTAATAAAAATACATTGTAAGAATATTAAACAATTTGTAACAACATTAAAAAGTATATTTATTTTATTGATTAGCCGAACTACTGATTATGAAATTGAAAGTCGCTTTTGTATTGGTGTTATATCTTAACATGCCATCTAATGCAAATGCTCAATCATTCATAGCTTTTTCTACAGGTATTTTAAAAGACTTAAATAATTCCAATAATACATTTTATCATATTCCTCTTTCTGTAAGAATAGAGCCATTTAAAAGGTCAGGATTTTTTATTGAAGGAAATTATGGACTACCATTTACAAGAAAAACTTATGCCGAAGCTTATACTGCAAATTCAGCATTGCCTGCGCACGTAACATTACAAGAAGTAATAAAGCCAGGTATTTTGACAGTGAATATCGGCGGTGAAATTCGTCTGTATACTGAGAGAAAAAGTACCAATAGTATTTATCTTGATCTTACAATAGGGGTTAGTTCACAACATTTTAAAGTGAGCTATAAAAATTATGATAACCGGAATTACGAGGTATTGAATCCTGATGTAAGCACAGATTCCTCGGGCCTTGTGATTGGGATGGCAGTTGTTTACAATTTTAATAAGCCAGGGCAGAATATGTTCCTGATGCTTCAGGTACAAACTCCTCCGCTGGTTTCTAATTATCAAATTTATGCAATGACCTATAAGTTAATGGCACCGCTACAACTCACATTTGGTTATAAATTATTTAATCATAAAAAATGAAATATAAATACCTGTTACTTTTAATTTGTGCACCCTTATTTATGGCAACGGAATGCCGCAGAAATTATTTTTTTCCCGATCCGGATGATAACGGGTTAAGCAGGTTTACTTCCCGCGGGTATAATACAGCGACTGCTTATATTAATGATGCGCCATTCGTAAACATTGCATCTTATTATCCTTTGTTGCAAAAAGATTCTTTAGGAAATTCTATTGATACACTAAAATTTTCATGGGCTTTGTATCCAAGCGATTTACTAAATCACAACTCAATATACCATGACATATCTTTTTTACTACCCGTTTCTTCCTCCTTCTCTAAAAATGATTTGTTAGCACTTAACGGGCAAAGACTATTAAATTCAACTACAGTTATTATTAAGGATAGCGCTTTAAAAGCTATTTCGGGGACTGCCACTTTATATTTTGTATCTGTTACTGAAAATCTCTCTTTTCCACCACAAAAATATATAAGGTTATCCGGCCTTTTTGACGGGAACATTGGTGACAGCGTTCATATTACAAAAGGACGTTTTGATTTTGACGTAAATGAAAATTATCTCAACTTTTAGGCAGGCAAATGTTTCGGGTTTTAAACGCCCACAAATTTGTTTATTCATTAATGGTAACAGGCGTTCCTACGGGTATATAACTATACAAATCTTTTGCCTCTGTATATTTTAGAGAGATACAGCCGTCGGTCCAGTTTTGAAAATAATCTACTGTCCATTCTTCCTGTGGCCTTGTTGCGTGAATGGCAATACCGCTGCCGATCTTAGCATTGCGTGGAATTAATCCTTTTGCAATGCGCTCTTTAAATTTTTCTATGCTCTGTTCATTGGGGTAGTCTAATAAAAGCTCGAAGCCCCATTTAGGATGAATTTTTTTCAGCAGCACTTTAAATTTTCCTTCAGGCGTTCTTTTATCTCCCTCCATAAATTTATCGCGAATGTCGTTACTACCAAATACACACGGATAAGTTGCATACCAGCCCTCCTGGTCGTAAACTTTTAACTCGTAATCCTTTTTTGAAATCACAATATAATATGGGTTATCAATATAGTTTTTTCTCAAGATTTTCCTGGCAATTTCCTTTGCACGTACATCAATATTTATCCTGTTATTGGGAATAAAAGAAAAAAATACCAGCGCAAATAAAAATGCTGAAAGTAATATAGGAGTGCGGTTGGTCATTTTACGGAAAGCTTATTGCAATATATTTCAAACGCAATGCCATGCAAAATTATTACCCCATATTTTTAAATGATTTAACTTTTTTATACTTATGAATAATGATCACGTATTAATCCCATTCTTTTTCGGCTTTTACCCTTTGCTTATCGACACTTTTACTAATGAAAATGCTTATTTCATACAAGATGATGAGCGGCACCGCCACAATGGTTTGGCTGGTCCAGTCAGGGGAAGGAGTTATAACGGCTGCTACAATAAGGATAATTACATAAGCATATTTTCGATAGTCTTTTAAAAATTTCGGAGTAATGATGCCCAACTTTGAAAGAACGTACGCTAATATGGGCAACTCGAAAGCAATGCCGCAACCTAATATAATATCCGTAAGCGTTTCAATAAAATCATCCAATGTAGGCAAATACTGGTAAACACCTTGCGTGCCCAATTGAAAATTGGCGAGGAAATTAAAGGTGAAAGGCGCGAGTAAGTAATATCCAAATGCAGCCCCAGTGAAGAAACATAATGAAACCCATCCGATACTTCCCCGGGCATATTTCAACTCTTTGTCTGAAAGTGCCGGCTTTACAAATCGCCATATTTCCCAAAGAAGATATGGGAAAGCTATTATTACAGCTCCCATAAAGGCAATGGTAATCGCCGACATAAATGGACCGCTCACTGTACTTCCTAATAAGGTTATTTTTACAGGTGGCATACAAAGACCATCGCCAAGGTGAAGCCTGTGACCGAGGTTACAAAGACCTGTATAGGTTATAAAATCTTTGCTGGCCGGTGCATAAATAATATGGTCAAATACCCAGTCTATTTTAAAAAAAACAACGCAGGCAATAACTACGAGTACTATTGCCGAACGAACGATGTGCCATCTCAATACTTCAAGATGATCAAGAAAGCTCATTTCCGTATCCTGCGTCTCAATTCCCCGAAATTTCTTAAAAAATGCTTTCCTTTCTGAAGTTGAATTACTCAAAACTATTTTATGTTATAACTGCAAATATATATGAAGGGGATTGAATGATTTCTTTACAAAAGTTTAATTCCTTCTTTTAATGGGAAGTATAGCAAGAAAGATAGTTTTATTAATGCATAGCTTCTGCCAAATCCACCTTTTTCTTCCTGCTACCTTTTACCAGTAACACAAAAGGAACGCAAATTAAGAACAAAACACCAAGGTATAGGAATACATCCATATAAGATAATACGGCCGCTTGTTTGGACACATTATAATCGAGCGCCCGGTAAGCACTTTGTAACGCAACATTCGAGGGCATGCCCCTGGACATAAAGCCTTTTTGCATCGTCGATATCCGCTGCTGAATCGCGGGGCTATATTTATCTAAGTGGCTTACAATACTTACCCGGTGCACCACATTTTGGCTGGCAAGGAAAGTGGTAATTATCGCCACACCAAATGATCCGCCCAGTTGTCGCATCATCCCTGTAAAAGCAGCACCCTGGCCAATCTGCTGGCCGTGCAATGTTGATAAAGCCAAAGTAGTAATCGGTATAAAGAGTAATCCAAGCCCTGCTCCTCTTACAATGAGTAGCCACCAAAATGCATCAGCACTCGTATCAGGCGTTAATATTTTATATGCCCAAAGACTATACAGAAAAAATGTGATAAGCCCACCGGCAACAAGGTATTGTTGTTTCACGCCACTTTGCAGCAATCTCCCGATAAGCGGCATCATGAAAGCCGTGGCAATACCAGAAGGTATCAGCAACATTCCCGCTTGTTGTGCCGTCCAGCCAAGGGTGGTCTGTGTATATAGAGGAATGATAAAAGTCGAGCCATATAAACCAAAACCAAGCAGGAAAGACATAATGGTGCCCACTCTCAGATTTCCGTTTTTCAGCACCCGTAATTCTACAATCGGGTTTTTATAAGTAAGCTCGCGCCAAATGAAAAAGAAAAAACCAAGAACTGCTGTTACCATCAACAGCACGATTATATTATCATTGAACCAATCATCATCATGCCCTTTTTCAAGCACATATTGCAAGGAGCCGACAGCAATGGCCAGCAAGGCAATTCCAAGAAAGTCGATATGTTTTCGTAAAGTTTTTTCAAAAAATTTAGGGCTTTTTACAAACTGCAGTGTTAATAAAGTTGCCGCAATACCGATAGGAATATTAATGTAAAAAATGTAAGGCCAGCTAAAATGATCAATAATATATCCGCCCAATGGTGGCCCTAAAGTAGGACCGATAATTACACCAAGGCCATAGATAGCCTGTGCCATTCCACGCTTTTCAATAGGATAACTTTCAGTGATTATTGTTTGAGACGTAACGAGAAGCGCTCCGCCACCCAGCCCCTGGCAAAATCGAAAAATTACTAATTCCCAAATGCCTGTTGCGTTGCCGCATAGAAATGAAAATATGGTAAAGATCATGATGGAAGCCGCAAAGTAATTTCTTCGCCCAAATTGTTGAGAAAGCCAGCTCGTCATTGGCACCACTATTACGTTACCAATAGCGTACGCGGTAATAACCCAGCCGATTTCAGTAAGTGTTGAGCCAAGGTTGCCCTTCATATCAGTTAAGGCCACATTTACTATGGTAGTATCCACGATCTCAAGTAGGGCACAAAGAATAGCTGTAACGGTAATAATTGCCCGCCTGGCGCCATATTCAACTAAGGAATTTTGGTGGTCCATTTTATAAATCTTCTTAAGAAAAATTAATTAAGATGAACATCCACGTCCACGTTCATTCCTGCCTTTAGCCTGCTTAATAATGAATCTGATTTATTTACAAATTCAATTTTTACAGGAAGACGCTGTACTACTTTTACAAAATTTCCGCTGGCATTATCAGGCGGAAGCAATGCAAATTCAGCACCTGTTGCAGGAGAAAAAGATGTAAGCGTCGCTTCAAAATCATGTTTCGGAAATGCGTCAGCATGAACCACAACTTGTTGGCCAATCCTCATTTTATTATATTGGGTCTCTTTAAAATTTGCAACAACCCAAAGGCTGGTGTTGTGCACAATGCTGAATATTGCTTGCCCTGCTTGCAGGTATTGTCCTTCCTGCACATTCACCCTGGAAACTCTGCCATCTTCCGGGGCGGTTATTACTGCATACGATAAATTCAACATGGCATTTTGTACTTCTACTTCACGTTGTTTAACCATAGACTGCGTAACGCTAATCTGCTGTGCAGTCGCGTTGCTTTGAGATGAAACTACGCCAGTTTGGGTAGAAGCCTGGTTCTTTTGCTGTTGCAAAATTTGTAATTGCTTTTCTGCAGTTTCTTTTGCTGCAAGCGCCAGCTCATATTGTTGCTGGGTAATAGAATGATCTTGTATAAGGTTTGCATACCGCGTATAATCCTGGCTGGTGCGCGTTACGTTAATTTGTGCAGCCGCAATTTGTGCATCCACCGTTGATACGCCGGCTCTTGAGGTGGCAATTCCAGATCTTGCCGCATTTGTATTGGCACGCGCAGCATCCACATTGCTTTTTGCGGTAGCAAGTGCAGCATTGGCCTGGTCTACTTTTAATTGAAGGTCGCGGTCGTCAAGTATCAGTAACGTGTCGCCCTTGCGAACCAATTGGTTATCGTTTAC